>DASWHF010000067.1:0-32046 GCA_036393295.1 Acidiferrobacterales bacterium | reverse complement strand
CCCCCCCCCCCCCCCCCCCCCTATCGCAGATACCGTGCCGCACTGCTCATCAGAACCCCGGTTCCGCCAGCAACGCTTGAACGTCATGATAACGGAACACCGGCCCGTCCTTGCAGACGAAGCGGCCGCCGAACTGGCAATGTCCGCAGTGGCCGACCGCGCACTGCATGCTGCGCTCCATGCTGAGCCATATCGCGGTGGTCGGCAGACCCAGCGCCTCGAGCCCGGCGGCGGCGGCGCGCATCATGCCCTCGGGGCCGCACATCATCGCCACGGCGTTCGCCGGATCGGCCTGGATGCGGCCGAACAGCTCGGTGACGCGGCCGACGTGGAACGGCCACAGCGACGCGCCCTCGTCGGCGGCGATCAGCACCTCGGTGTCCGGCAGCGCGCTCCATTGCGCGTACTGCTCACGCCAGATCAGGTCCTCGGCATGCTTGACGCCCTGGATGACGGTCAGCCGGCCGTAGTGCGCGCGGCGCCGTACGACGTAGTGGATCACCGAGACCGTCGGCGCGCAGCCCAGGCCACCGGTGACAATGATGATGTCCTGGCCGCGCGCCGCCGCAAGCGGCCAGCCGCGGCCGAACGGGCCGCGCAGCCCGAGCCGGTCGCCAGGCTTGAGATCGGCCAGGCCGTGCGTGACCCGGCCGACGGCGCGGATGGTGTGGTCGATGACCGAGCGGTCCTCGGGATCGGAGACGATCGAGATCGGCACCTCGCCGACGCCGTGCAGGTACAGCATGTTGAACTGGCCGGGCGCAAACTCGAAGGCTGCGTCCGAATCGACCAGCCGCAGCCGCAGCGTGAAGATCGTTCGCGACTCGGTGCGTCGCTCGACCACCTCGGCCGCGCGCGGCAGCATCGCCGGTTCGGACGGGCGCGGCGCGCTAGCCATCCGGCGCGGCCGCGCAGATCGCGGCCGCCTCCTCGGTGATGTCGATGCCGACCGGGCACCAGGCGATGCAACGCCCGCAGCCGACGCAGCCGCTGCGGCCGTACTGCTCGTGCCAGCTGCCGAGCTTGTGCGTCAGCCACTGACGATAGCGGCCGCGCGTGTCGGCGCGCACCACCAGGCCGTGGATATAGCTGTGACCGCGGCTGAAGCAGGAGTCCCAGCGGCGGCCGTGCTCGCTGGCGTCGCCTTGCAGGGTCGGCTCGTCGGTCGCGCTGTAGCAAAAACAGGTCGGGCACACGGAGGTGCAATTGCCGCAGGACAGGCAGCGCTCGGCCACCGCGTCCCAGCGCGGATGATCGAGCGCCGCGAACAGCGCGGCGCGCAGGTCGCGGCCGGGCAGCGCACGCGATTGGCGCGCGGCGCCGCGGGCGATCTCGGCATCGACGACGGCGCCTTGCCCGGCGCTCGCCGGCGACACCGGCAGGCCGCGCAACAGCGCAGCGCCCGCCTCGCTGCCGGCGTCGATCAGGAAGCCGTCGTCGAGCTCGCCGAGCGCCAGGTCGTAACCGCGCTCGGCGCGCGGGCCGTCACCGGTCGAGACGCAGAAGCAGGTGTCGGCCGGTGACACGCAGTGGACCGCGACCAGGAACAGGTTCGCGCGGCGCGCGGCGTACTGGCCGTCGCGCACGCCGTCGCCGAGGAAGTGCCGGTCCTGGAGCTCGAGCGCGGCGAGGTCGCAGGCGCGCACGCCGATCACCGCGATGCGCTCCGCGGCCGGAAGCAGCGGCTCGAAACTCAGCGCACCGCCGGCGTCGCGGCGTGCGCGCCACTGCCGCTCCTCGGACCGGAACACCAGCGGTTTCAGCGCCTGCGGCCCGTTGGCCCAGGCGAAACAACGCGGCGAGACGTCGGACTCGAGGCGGTAGCGGCCCGGCGCCTGACGGTCGTGCCAGCCGTAGGGCAGCGCGGTGACGTCGTCCAGGCTGTCGTAGACGATCGCGCCGTCGCGCACCTGCGGTCCCACGCAGCGGTAGCCGGCTGTGCGCAAGGCTTCGAGCAGGCTGCCCAGCTGCGCGCGCGGCAGGTACGATGTCCCGTTGTGCATGGCGGCCCCGCGTGTCCGTATCGCGAGCCTCGATTACACCACAGTCACCGGTGCCGGGAAACCGGCAACGGCGACTGTCCCGGGACAATGCCCGCCTCACTGTACGGTGATTCGCCGCAGCGCGAAGCTCGCCGGGATCGACCGGTAAGGGACCGCCGCGGGATCGAGCGGGTCCTGCCCGGGCTGGAAGTAGTCGGTGCGAAAGCTGCCCGACAGAGTGTCGCGGGCGCGGTTGAGCCGCGCGCTGCCGCGCGTGCGGCTGTGACCGGTGAAGTTTCCGGCGGCGTCGAAATTGAGGGCCAACAGGGTCATGCGCAGACCGTCCGCGCCGTCGCGCTCCCAGCTGCCGTGGGTGGCGCTCTGATAGCTGCCGAGAAAATCCGTCCCGTCCGCGGTCGTCAATCCGCCGTCCCGGGCGAGCGTGACCAGCACGGGCACGGGTGCATACCCCGCGGGCTCGAAACTTCCGTACCACGAACCCTCCACCCGCCGGCCGGACTCCGGGTTGTCACCGGCCCGCGCGGCCGGCACGCCCAGTGCCATCGCCAGACTGCCCCACAACAGCCACCGATACCAACTCACGGAATCTTGCATGGTCTATCCTCCACGGGCCTTTCTGGAACACACGATGTCAATCGTGCTGCATGACACGCGGGGGCTCCCTGCGGTGTGGCGCTCCGTGGTCGGACGACATGCCGCGCACCGCCATTGTCCATCGCGGCCCGACAATCGGCAAGAATCACGCGGAAGTCACGGAATTGCGGGGAACTTTCGGCTCCGCCGGGCTAATCCCACCACTGCATGCGCTGCTGGGCGAAACCGAGCTCGGCCGGCGTCAGCAGAGCCGCCGCCTGTCTGGTCAGCGCGGCGCCGATCGCCTGCCCGCATTCGCCGTCGCTGCGCAGGATGGCCAGACCGGTCGCCGCCGCGAGCAGCGCCGCCATGAAACCGCGCGCGATGCGCCGGCTCATAATAGCCCCCGCGCCGTCGATGCATCGGCAGCGGCCGACGACAACACAGCGGCCACGTGCCGCGGGCGCTTGGCCCGCAACAGCGCCGCGACCGCGGCCGGTTCGGCGCCGGCATGCAGCAGCAGCGCCTCCAGCAGGCGTACGCTACGCAGGTAACCGAGCGCGCAGTGCACGTATACCGGACCGCGCTGCGTCGCGATGAACGCCCGCGCGGTGTCGCGCTGTTCGCGGCTCGGCGCGGTGAAATCGAGCACCGGCAAATGGCGATAGGCGAGCGCCGTGAACGCCGGCGGCGCGGTCAGCTCCGGCGCCAGGTCCAGAACCGCCGCGACGCCGCGTTCGGCGATCAGCGCGCGCGCCTCGCGTTCGCCGAGGCGCCGGCCGAGCAGCAGGCCCGGCGCAATCTCGCACCACGCGACGTCGCGGCGCCGGTGATAGCGCCAGCCGAGCCAGCTGCCGAACAAATAGGGCGCGAACAGCAGCAGCGTGACCGGACAGAAGCCGCCGGCGCGCTTGACGAGGAAGTCGCTGCGGCCGCCGGCATAGGCACCGGCCACCAACACACCGGACAGCGCCGGGTACAGCAGTATCAGCGCGACGCCGCCGTTGAGCCCGGCCAGCGCGACCAGCACGCCGGTGCCGAGACCGTAGCGCCAGGCCATCCGCCGGTGGGCGCGCGTGACCGGCACGCGCGGCGCGGACTGCATCGGGAAGAAATGCAGCGCGAGCGCGCCGACCAGCGCGCCGCCGGCCAGATCGATCGCGTGATGCTGGTAGACCGTCAGCGTCGAGATCGCGATCAGCACGAACCATGCCGCCGCGGCGATGCGCGCAGCGCCGCGCAGGCGCGCGGCGAACACCGGCCACAGCACGATCGCCAGGCTGATGTGCAGCGACGGAAACTGGTTGTAGGGCAGATCCCAGGACAGCAGGGAAAAAAGCGCGCCCGGAAGCCCCCCTGCCTCCGGACGCGCAAAAGCGTATTGCAAAGGCATGATCAGGAAACACGCGGCCGACACCAGGATCGCGAATGCGATGCGCGCCGCCAGGCGCCGCAGCGCGGCGGAGTCGCGACACAGCAGGAAGGCGGCCACGAACAGCAGATCCGACGACATGTAGGGAATCACCGTCCACGGCAGGAACGGGATATGCCGCTCCCAGGGGAGATGCAGGCTGGCCACGCCGGTGCGCGTGGCGGTCCAGGCGTTGACCGCGCCGTACACCAGGAAGAACAGCGCGCCGAGCAGCGCCGCCCATCCGAGGGCGGCGCGCCGGCTGACCGATCGACGGGCGGTGTTCACGGCTGGCTCCGCTTGACCGCGAGCGTAACGCTGAAAATGCCGGCGTCGTCGATCAACATCTCGCGCGGCTCGAAGCCGGCGCGCCGCACCAGCGCATTCATTTCGGCCTGGGAGCGCAGCCGCATCACCCATGGCTGGCCGTCGCGATTGACCAGGGTACGCGCGATCAGCGCCTGCTGCGGGTGATAGGGCTGGTTGGTGTAGATCAGGTACCCGCCGTCGACCAGCACCTCGTGGATCGCCGCCAGCGACCGGCCGATGAGCTGGTTGTCGCTGAACAATTCGTACAGGCCCGACACCACCGCCACATTCGGGCGCTGCCGCAGGCTGCGGATCGAACGTGCATCGAAGGCGTCACCGGGCTCGAAGTCCACGCCGCGCAGGCCGTAGGCCGCCGCCAGGCGCCGGCCCTCGGCCAGGCCCGCGGTATCGCGGTCGCGGCAGGTGGCGCTCACGTGGCGGTCGTCGAGGCGGCGCAGGCTCTCCAGCACGTAGCGACCGGGGCCGGACGCCAGATCGACGACATGCACCGCGCCGTGCCGGCGCCGCTGGCGCTGCACCGCCTGCATCAGCAGCGACTGCAGGTTGGCGCCGCGTTCGCGTATCCCGCGCCAGCCGGCGCTGTCGAGGTAGGCGCGGTCGATGATGCGCCCGAGCGGCGTGAAGCCGCGCGCGCCGTTGCGGTAGACGTAATCGAGGGTCCGGCCGGAATCGAAGCCGCTCGCCCAGCCGAGCCGCACCCCGGCGCTCAACCGGCCGACGGTCTTGAGCCCGGCGCGCAGGCCGGCGTAATAAAGCCGGCAGGGATCCAGCGCGGCGAGCGGTTGCAGCAGGCGCTGGTACTCAGCCTCGCCGTGGCGCGCCACCGGCGCGTTCGGCAGCGTCACGCGCGGCGCGCCGAACTGGCGCAGGATGAACTCCCGGGCCAGCCCGATTGGAATATGCCGGTCGCGCTCGTGGAAGATTTCGTGATAGAAGCCGGGCAGGACATGCATGGCCCTGTCGCGCGACCCGAGGCGCTCGAAGAAACGCCGCTGCGCCGCCTTGTGGACCACCCAATCGGACCCGGCCGACAGCAGCAGCACCGGCGTGGTGATCGCGCCGGCGTCGTCGATGATGCGCGCCGCGGTGTCGTACAGGCTGGTCAGCACGCGCACCGCGATCGGCGGCGCGATCAGCGGATCCCGCCGGCGCGCCTCCGCCTCGGCGCGGTCATGGGTGAGCATGCCGGGCCTGACGTAGCTGTTGACGAAGGCATCCGGATTGAGGCGCCGCCACAGGCGCAGCGCCGGCAGCGCCAACGGCGCATAGAGCCTGACGTCGAAGGCCGGTGAGCCGAGCACCGCGCCGCGCACGCCGGGCGCGTAGTCGTGCAGCCAGGCGCCGATGATGACGCTGCCGACGCTGTGGCCGAGCACCATCATGTCCTCGACGCGGATACCGTAGGTCGCGCTGACGTGGCGCACGAAGCAGTCGGCGTCCCGCACCAGGTCGTGAAAGTGCCGGGCATGGCCGCGCGCGCCGGGCGAACGTCCGTGACCGCGCGCATCCCAGGCGAACACCGAGACGTCGGCAAGATCGAGTCGCTCGACCAGGTCCTGGAAGCGCCCGGAGTGCTCGTGCCCGCCGTGAAACAGGATCAGCGCCTTGCTGCGCACATAGCCCGGATGCCAGGCACGGTAGAACAGTTCGCGGCCGTCGAAGCTCGCCAGGCTGTGCTCGTGCATGATGCGTTCGTGGCCGGTCGCGGCCGGCGGGAAGCCTGACGGGTGCGGGGCGGGGATCGACATGGTTCCTCCTGATGACTTGCCGGATGTTGAGTCGGTTATTGCAGCCGCCGTGCCAGCCGTCCGTATTTATGTATATAATTGTTTTTATTAATATTTATATCACGCCACTAAACTGCGCCGGGACCCTAATGTGCATTCACTGCTTACTATGTGTACATTTCATGTATATCGGGGGAGAACGGGAAGATGGCGACAACGAACAGGCTGACGGCCGCCGACCGCGACGACCTGCGCGGCAGCGCGCGCATCATCTACGGCAACCCGTTCAGCGAGCCGCAGGGCGCGGCGGACGGCCGGCGACACGCCGCGGCGGACGGCAACAGCCAGCACAAGCATTTCCTCAGCGCGCTGATTCCGGATCTGCAGGCGCGCATCGCCGACTGGGAGCGGCGCGGGCTCGGATCGCTGGAGCGCGCCGGCGGCGAGGATCGCGAGCTGCTGCGCTACGCCTTCCTGTTCGAGATTTACCACGGCTCCCTGGACGAGCTCGACGGCCTGATTCAGGATCAGCTCCGCGAGGACGAGTCGCTCCCGGTGCCGTTCGCCGGGCGCGTGCTGGCCCGGCTCAAGACGCGCGGCTTCGCGGACGGCGAGGCGCTGCACTATCTGGCGTTGTTCTACCAGCTGCGGCGCGCCTATTATTTCATCGCGCGCTCACTGGTCGGCGACAGCGCGTGCATGCGGCGCCTGCGGCGCGAGCTGTGGGACAGCGTGTTCAGCTACGACGTCCGGCACTACGATCGGCACCTGTGGAACCGCATGGAGGATTTCTCGACGCTGTTGCTGGGCGAGACCGGCACCGGCAAGGGCGCGGCCGCGGCGGCCATCGGGCGCTCGGCCTTCATCCCCTTCGACCGCCGGAGCCAGCGCTTTGCCGCGAGCTTCACCCGGACCTTCATTGCCACCAACCTGTCGCAGTTCTCCGCCGGTCTGGTCGAGTCCGAGCTGTTCGGCCACCGCAAGGGCGCTTTCACCGGCGCCATCGACGATCACCAGGGGTTATTCGGATTGTGCAGCGCCCACGGCGCGCTGTTCCTCGACGAGATCGGCGACATCGGCGTGCCGGTTCAGATCAAACTGCTGCGCGTCCTCCAGGAGCGCAGCTACACCCCGGTCGGCGGCCACCAGCCGCGGCGCTTCGCCGGGCGCGTGATCACCGCCACCAACCGCCGGCTCGACGAACTCCGCCGGCGCGGCGAGTTCCGGGACGACCTATTCTATCGATTGTGCTCGAACATGATCACCGTGCCGCCGCTGCGGCAACGCATCCGTGAGTCGGGCGGCGAGCTCGGGCAACTGGCCGGCACGCTGCTGCAACGCCTCACCGGCGAGGACGATCCTGCCTTCGCCGGCCGCGTGCTCGACGACCTCCAGGCCGGACTGCCGCCGGACTATGCCTGGCCGGGCAACGTGCGCGAGCTCGAACAGGCGCTGCGCCGCGTGCTGCTGACGCGGCGCTATGCGGGCGAGGCGCCAACCGCCGCCACCGGCGACACCGAGGCTTGGCTGTACCGGCTGCGGGACGGCGATCTCGACGCCAAGGGATTGATGAGCGGCTACTGCGCCCTGCTCTACCGGCGTCACGGCACCTACGAGGAGGTCGCGCGCCGCACCGGGCTCGATCGCCGCACGGTGAAGAAATATCTGGATGACTGAGGGAGATCCGTCAGCCGGCGGCCTGCAGGCCGGTCGCCGAATGCCCGTCCTTGGTGTTGAGCGCGCGCAGCATCTTCCAATAACCGAACAGGTTGACCGACTGGGTGTCGATCACTTCCAGTCCGGCCTCGCGCACGAAGGCATCCAGGCGGATGTCGGGATGGAAACCCAGCAGCCTGGCGAGCGGCGCGAGCCAGTTCTCGACGCGGCCGATAATGGGATTGGGGCTGTGGAAGTGGTTGACGATGAACAGCTCGCCGCCCGGCTTGCAGACACGGTGCATCTCGCTCACCAGGCGCGCCGGTTGGGGCGCCACCGATACGACATACATCGCCACGACCTTGTCGAAGCTGTCGTCGTCGAACTCCATGGACTCGGCATCCATCACCCGCAGGTCGGCAACCTGCCCCAGTTGCATCCGCGCCGTTCGCCGGCGCGCGCTCGCGAGCATCTCCGGCGAGATATCGATGCCGACCACCCGGACGCCTGGGGGATACAGCGGCAAGGACAGGCCGGTACCGACACCGACCTCGAGAATACGATCGCCCGGCCGGCAATGCATACGCTGAACGACCGCCCGGCGGCCCGGCTGAAACATCGGACCGAAGTAAAGATCGTAGCGCGGCGCGTAGCGCCGGTAGGTTTTGCGAATCGCTTCGAGGTCCATGCCCGTCTCCCGACCGTTGAGGTGATTGCCGAGGTCCAAGGTTGGACTTGCTCCAACCGCGGACCGCCGCTCCCATAAATGCCGGTGTGTACGACAGGCAAAATACCGCACGGCAAAAAAAGATGCAAAACGCGGCGGGCTCGCACGACCGGCGCTCAGTCTCCCTGGGCGCCGGCCTCGCGCAGCACCTTGATCTGGAACAGGGTATTGCGCTCGTCCTCCTCGAGCACCGATTGAATGTAGCGCATGGTGATGCGGTAACGGGGGATGACGTTGTACTTGAGCGCATTGACGCGCTTCTGGGTCTTGCGCTGCTCGGCCAGCAGGCGCCACAGCGCGGTCTCGGCCTCGCCGAGCCGGGCGAGCGCGGCGGCGGCGTCGGCCAGGCGCCGGCGGGTGCCGTCGAAGCTCGGGTCGGTCCACATCAGCCCGACCGGCTGCAACGGCAGGGTCTCGGCCTCGACCGCCGGATACTCCACGCCGATCGACGAGCGCGGCAGGATGTTGAGACGGATGGCGGGCTTCAGGCCGAGCGCCGACTGGCGCAGCATCTGGCTGCCCATGCGCATATGCGCCAGGCCCAACCAGCGGTAGGCCTCGGCGATGGCCGTGCGCACCTCGGCGCGCAGTCTGCGGTACTGCGCCAGGCGTTCGTACACCAGGCGCGTCAGCAGCTCGCGCTTGCGCTCGAGCATGGCATGGCCCTGCTCCAGGAAATGCACCTGGCGCTTGAGGGTGAGCAGCGCGCTCTTGGTCGGCGGTATTCGCAGTTTTTTCGCCATCGCGCCTCGCTATGGGCATGTCAGAAGCTTGAGCCACGGGGAGCACGGGGAGACACGGGGGAACGCATAATCATCCAAGATGTTACTTCGCGTTCGCCTTTCCCCGTGTTCCCCGTGGCTGATCATCTTTATTGCTTTCGCCGCCCCGGTCCGTCCATTGACGGCCTAGGCCGCGGCCTCCTGCTTCCAATGATGGTACTTCGCGATCTGCGCCTCGCTGACGCGCGTCAGCGCCTCGGGCGGCAGCAGCGACAGCAGGTCCCAGGCGATAGTCAGGGTCTCGATGATCGAGCGGTCTTCGTCCTCGCCCTGGCCGACGAAGCGCTGCTCGAAGTTTTCGGCGAAGCGCAGGTACTGGCGGTCGGTCTCGCCCAGCTCCTCGGCGCCGATGATCGACGCCAGGTTGCGCACCTCGAGGGCGCGCGCGTAGGCGGCGTACAGCTGGCTCGCGACCCGCGGATGATCCTCGCGGGTGTCGTCCTTGCCGATGCCGTCCTTCATCAGCCGCGACAGCGACGGCGGCACGTAGACCGGCGGATAGACGCCCTGGGCGTGCAGCTCACGCGACAGCACGATCTGGCCCTCGGTGATGTAACCGGTGAGGTCGGGAATCGGATGGGTGATGTCGTCGCTCGGCATGGACAGCACCGGCACCATGGTGATCGAACCGCGCCGGTTCTTGACGCGCCCGGCGCGCTCGTAGATCTCGGCCAGGTCCGAGTAGAGATAGCCGGGATAGCCCTTGCGCGACGGCACGTCGCCCTTGGCGGTCGCGACCTCGCGCAGCGCCTCGGCATAGTTGGTCATGTCGGTGATCACCACCAGCACGTGCAGGTCGAGGTCGTAGGCCAGGTACTCGGCCGCGGTCAGCGCGGCGCGCGGCAGGATCAGGCGCTCGATCGGCGGATCGTCGGCGAGATTGATGAACATGGTCACCTGGCCGAGCACGCCGCTCGACTCGAAGTCCTCCTCGAAGAAGCGCGCGTCGGCGTAGGACACGCCCATGGCGGCGAACACGACCGCGAACTTGGCCTCCTCGCCGAGCAGCTTGGCCTGGCGCACGATCTGCGCCGCCAGCCGGTTGTGCGGCAGGCCGGAGCCGGAGAAGATCGGCAGCTTCTGGCCGCGCACCAGCGAGTTCAGCCCGTCGATGGTGGAGATGCCGGTCTGGATGAACTCACGCGGATAGGCGCGCGCCGCCGGGTTCATCGGCGAGCCGTTGACGTTGCGCTTGAGGCTGGCGGCGATCGGCGGGCGGTTGTCGCGCGGCTCGCCGACGCCGTTGAAGATGCGGCCGAGGATATCGCGCGACAGCGGGATCTCGAACGGCTCCTCCAGGAACCGCACCCAGGTGCGCTCCAGGTCGAGGTCGTCGGTGCCCTCGAAGACCTGCACTAGCACGACCGCGTCCGAGGTGCGGATCACCTGGCCGTTGCGCTTGCGGCCGCGGTGGTCGCGCACCACCACGCGGTCGCCGAGCGCCACGCCCGGCACGCCGCGCAGGAACAGCAGGCCGCCGCGCGCCGCCGAGCACATCCGATATTCTTTCTCTTTCATCGGCGCTTCCCCCCGGGTTTCGCGTATTCGGCGCGCAGCTGGCCGAAGGCCTCGCGCACCTCGTCCTGGAACTTCTTGAGCTCGTCGAGCTGCTCGCTGGAGTACGAGGACTTGACGCGGCGCGCGCGGCTCAGGACCGGCAGCTTCAACAGCTCCTGCACCGGCACGCCGATCCCCAGCAGCTCCTGACCCTGGTGGTAGGCGTCGAGGATCAGGTCGAGCAGCGCGAACTGCTTCTGCGGCGAACAGAAGCTGTCGACCTCGTCGAGCGCGCTCTGCTGCAGGATGCCCTCTTTGACCATGCCCGCGCCCTCCAGCGCCCAGCGCTGGGCCGGCGACAGGGCCTCGGGGCCGACCAGGTTGACGATGCGCGCCAGCTCGTCGGCCTGGGTCAGCAGCCCCAGGGCCTCGGCGCGCCGCTCGGCCCAGCGCGGATCGATCTGCTCGTGCCACCAGCTCGCGGACGCCGTGACGTAACCCGAAAAGCTGTCGGTCCAGTCGACCGACGGATAATGGCGCGCGTCGGCCAGCTCCTTGGACAGCGCCCAGAAGGTCTGGACGATCTCCTTGGTGTGGCTGGTCACCGGCTCGGAGAAATCGCCGCCGGGCGGCGACACCGCGCCGATCAGGGTCACCGAGCCCCTGGCGCCGCCCAGGGTCTCGACGCGCCCGGCGCGCTCGTAGAAGGCCGCGAGCCGCGACGCCAGATAGGCCGGATAGCCCTCCTCGACCGGCATCTGCCCGAGCCGCCCGGCGACCTCGCGCAGCGCCTCGGCCCAGCGGCTGGTCGAATCCGCGACCATCACCACGTCGTAGCCCTGATCGCGGTAGTACTCGGCGAGCGTCACCCCGACGTAGATCGACGCCTCGCGCGCCACCACCGGCATGTTCGAGGTGTTGGCGACCAGCAGCGTGCGCTCCATCAGCAGCCGGCCGGTGTAGGGATCGGTCAGCTCCGGGAAGGTCTCGAGGATGTCGACCAACTCGTTGCCGCGCTCGCCGCAGCCGACGTAGATCACGATCTCGGCGTTCGACCAGCGCGCGATCTGCTGCTGCACGACCGTCTTGCCGGCGCCGAACGGCCCCGGCACCGCCGCCTTGCCGCCCTTCACCAGCGGGAAGAAAGTGTCGAGGATGCGCTGGCCGGTGATGAGCGGCGCGGTCGCGTGGTCGCGCCGGCGGTAGGGGCGCGCGGTACGCACCGGCCAGCGCTGGTAGAGTTTGAGCTCGTGCACGCGGCCGGTCGCGTCGCGCACCCGCGCCACTACCTGCTCGACCGTGTACTCGCCGGCCGCCGCGAGCTCGGTGATCTCGCCGCTCACGTCCGGCGGCACCAGGATACGGTGTTGGATGGTCTTGGTCTCCTGCACCGTGCCGAGGATCGTGCCGGCCGCGATCGGCTTGCCGACCTTGAGGTCCGCGCTCGGCTCATAGGCCCAGCGCCGCTCGCGGTCGAGCGGCACGACCGTGAGCCCGCGCGCGATGTGGTCGCCGCTCTGGGCGTAGATCGCCGACAGCGGGCGCTGCACGCCGTCGAAGATGTTGCCGAGCAGCCCGGGGCCGAGCTCGACCGAGAGCGGATGCCCGAGCGGATCGGCGCGCTCGCCGGGACACACCGAGTCGGTCGATTCGTAGACCTGGACCAGCGCCTGATCGCCGTCGCGGCCGATCACCTCGCCCATCAGCCCGAGCTTGCCGATGCGCACCTGCTCGCCGTTGCGCACGTTGGGCAGCCGTACGGTCACGATCGGACCGTTGATTTCCACCACACTGCCGGATGCGAGTTTATCCACCGAACATGGCCCCCCGATGCGCGGCGGCGGCGAACAGACGCTCCGTCACCAGTTGATACAAAGGCTCGTGCAGACGATCGAGCCGGCCTTCGAAGGTATTGTCGACGCGCACCGTGTCGGCGGCGTTGCGCACCCGCACGCCGCCGATGCAGGCTATCGGATCCGGCGCGAGCGTCACCGGTTTGGTGACCCCGGCCTCGCGCACGAACGCCTCCCAGCGCGGCGCGAGCCGCCCGTGATCGCGGGCGTTGAGCTCGGCCACCAGCGGTTTGTCGTCGATCGCCTGCGCAGCCTGGACGAGCAGCTTGCGCAGCAGCGCGGAATAACCTTGCTCGTCGGCCACCACGCGCTCGAGCTCGGCCGGCAGGGCGTCCAACACCTCGCGCACCAGCTGCCAACGCACGCGGTCGAGCTCCTCCTGCAGCTTGATCTCGCTGGCCTGCACGCGCTGGCGGTAGCCGCGCTCGGCCGTCGCCTTGGCGGCGAGGATCTCGCGCTCCTCGCGCAGCCGCAGGTGCTCGGTCGCGTCGTTCAGGATCTGGTCGCGCGTGCGCTTGGCGTTGGTCAGGTGCTCCTCGGCCAGCGCCTTGGCGCGCGCGATCAGGGCGTTCTCGAGATCTTCGATCGGTGCCTGCGCGCTCATGAGCGTTCCTCCAGCGCCTGCGGGCCGAGGATGCTCAACACCAGCGCCTCGACGGGTGGATGATAGTCCTCGGGTGCGTTGAGCGGCGGCACTTCGGCGATCACGATGCGCCCGCCTTCCTCGCGCACGCGCCGGAGCCACGGACCGTCGCCCCGCGCCAGCGCGTCCTCGAGGAACAGCAGCGCCTTGTCCTGGTTCCTCACCAACTCGGCGAGCAGCGTCTCGAGCTGCTCGGCCGTCGCATCCGGCCGCGTCTCGACGCCGATCAGGCCGAAGCCCTCGATCAGCGCGGCGCTGCCGAGCGCGATCATGCGCGTGGCGGGAACCGTGGTTTCGGGTGCCTGACTCATGGCGCGCGCCTCAGCCGATACGGCCGAGCAACAGGATGGTCACGACCAGGCCGTAGATCGCGATACCTTCGGCCAGACCCAGGTAGATGAGCGTGCGCCCGAACATCTCCGGCTTCTCGGCGATGATCGCCAGCGACGCGGCGCCGACCGGGCCGACCGCGATGCCGGCGCCGATCGCCGCGAGCCCCGTCGGGATGCCGATGCCGATCAGCGCCAGGCCGAGCCCCATCGAGATCTCGCGCGCGACCCCGGCGGCCTCCGGCTCCGCCGCCATGACCTCGTGCACGCCCATGAACAGCAGCGCCGCCTCGGCCAGCACGAAGACCAGCAGGTTGGCGCCGACCGTGCCCTTGAGCCAGCCCGGCGCCGGGCGGCGTCGCGGCAGCGGGCGGATCTCGAAGTAGATGCCGAGGGCGACGATGCCCACCAGGGACAGCGTGATCAAACCGACTAGCCAGTACATGGCGCGCTCCTTATAGTTTGGATGAAAGACATTCTCACGACGTCCGCGCTCCGCCCCCCAGCACCAGCGGCCGGAACTCCCGGCCGTCGCCGCGGAAGAAACGCGAGAACCCCTCGTAGTACTCGAGACGCAGTACTTGAATTGCGACGATGCCGCCCTCGAGGACCATGATGAACACATTGCCGAGCACCACCGTGATCCAGTGGCCGGCGGTGCCCATCATGCCGGCCAGGGTGAACACGGCGATCGCCAGCGCGACGTGATTGAGGCTGAAGGCCGCGACACGCAGGAAGGACAGCGTCGCCGACAGATAGCTGGTGACCGTCTCGAAGCCCTCGATGAACACCACCAGCAGCCGCTCGCCGGTGCCGGCGTGGTAGTGATGCCACTTGTAGCCGAGCACCGCCGCGAACGGCACCAGCATCGCGCCCCACTCGAGCGCGCCGATCGAGCCGGCCTGCACGCCGCGGTAGGCGGCGAACAGCAGGCCGAGGTAGAACAGCAGGCCGGCCAGGCCCTTGCTGTCGAGCAGCGCCTCGCCGAACGCGCCCTCGCCCAGGCGGTTGTAGATGGTGAGCACCGTGGCCAGCACGATGAAGCCGATGCCCCAGTACAGGGCCAGCGTCAGCATCAGTATCGGATCCGACAGCGGCGACATCCACATCGGCTGGATGACATGCTCGTAGCCGAAGATGCTGCCGTACAGCCAGCCGAACACCATCGACGACGCGCCGATCGCCACCACGAAGAAGGTGAAGCCCTTGAGGATCCGGCGCAGCCCGATGCCGACCGCGGCGAACACGGCGCCGTGGCCGACGTCGCCGAACATCATGCCGAACATCAGTATATAGGTGACGGTGAACAGCCAGGTCGGATCGAACTCGCCGTAGCGCGGCACCCCGTAGGTGCGCACCAGGATGCCGAACGGCCGCACCCAGCGCGGATAGCGCGCGACCGAGGGCACCTGCGCGCGCTCCTCGGGCAGCGGGTCCCGTGCCGTCAGCACGAAGCGCGTGCCGAGGCGCTCGGCCAGGGGCGCGCGCAGCGCCTCGACGTCGCGCTTCGGCGCCCAGCCCGTGATCAGCGCCAGCCCGCCGCGCCCGCGCAGCGCCTCGCCCAGCTCCGCATAGGGCGCGGCCATGGCCAGCAGCTCGCGCGCCGCGATCAGCTTGTCGTTGAACTCCTTCTGGGTGTCCTCGATCAGCCGGCACTGCAGGTCGGTGTCGGTCACGATGCGTTCGAGCCGCGCCTCGAGATCGCGGCGCGCCTTTTCCGGCCGGTGATGCAACTCGGCCGGGATCTCCATCGGCCGCCATTCGGCCGACTGCAGCACGGCGCGGACCTCGGCCTCGCGTCCCGAGGGCCCCGCGACCACCAGCTGGGTGAGGCCCTCGCTGTCGCGGAACGGGTGCGTGACATAGCCGGCGAGCGCGACCGCCTGCTCGAGGCGCGCGACGTTCGCGCTCGGCACGGTGCCCACGTGCACGTCGACGAAGCGCTTCGGCCCGGTCAGCAGCCCGAGATCGATGTCCAGCGACGCGAAGTTCTCCAGCGATTGCTGCAGTTGCTTGACGTGCTTCTGCTCCTCTTCGATGCGCCGCAGGCCCTCCTGGCACTTGGAGCATTCGGCCCAGACCCCGCGCAGCCATTCGTCGAGCTCGGCGAGCTCCTGCTCGCCGACCGGGCGCAGCGCCGCCGGCGGCACCGGCTCGGCCAGGGTCTTGCAGTGCGCCAGGACCTTGTCGAACCGCGCGCGGGCGCTGCGGTAGAGCTCGCGGTAGTGCTCGCTCGGCATGTCCGGCATCTGCGCGGGGTCGACCTGGCTGGTCTCGGGATTGAACACGCCGCCGTCGGCCAACAGCAGCGCCGCCAGCGCCGCATCCTCGCGCAGCACGTGCAGCGCCAGGCGTTGCATGGCGAGCGGCTTAAACACGGCCGCCCCCGGCCGCATCGGCGAACCACCCGAGGAAAATGTCAGTGCGCGGGCACATGGCCGACCGCCTCCCGTATCGCCTCTGTCGGCAGGCCGATCCGCCGGCCACGGATGATCGCGCGCATCTGGCGCAGGTCGCGCTCGCGCAGCACCAGGTAGGCGAACACCCGCGCGAGATTGAAGACGCTGCGATGCAGCACCGCCTCGGCCAGCCGCCAGGACTCGCGCTCGAGGCGGTGCATGACCTCGACCGTGGTGGCGGCGCCGGCGAGCTGCTCCGCCCAGGGCGGGGGCAGGCGCGTGATCACCTCGTCGAAACTGTTGAGCTGCGACAGCGCCAGCAGCGTGCGGCCGTCCAGCCGGTGGGTGGCGGGTATCAGCAGGTAATAGGCCTCGGACGGCGCCAGGCCGTAGGCGAAACGGTAACGCAGCAGCCACAGCAGGTTCAGGCGATCGATCATGTTGCCGACCAGGCCGCGCAGGGCGCCGCTCGCGTCGCCCCCGGCCTCGTGCGCGCGCTTGGCCAGGCCGGCGAAGTACTGGCGGTCGATGGCGGCGTCGAGCGCGAACAGCTCGTGCCGCTCCTCGTAGACGCGGCGCGCCTGGCGCGCGACGTCGGCGTAGGGCGTGCCGTCGAGGCGCCGCAGCAGCTCGGCGACGTCGTCGGTACGCAGCAGCTCCTCGGTCGGCAATCGCCCGTAGGATCCCAAATCCACGAGCTGCGCGCGGATCACCGCCGCGTTCTGGCCGCTGAGCTTGCCGCGCAGGATCACCTTGAGGTTGCTGAGCTCGAAACGATAGGCCCAGTAGACCAGGAAATCGCGCGCCCGGCCGATCAGCGGCCGCGCCAGGATCACGACGTCGGCGAGCAGCAGCGCGATCAGTCGCTGCTCGAGCGAGCTGCGCAGCTGCTCCGGGTCCTCGCCCACCGGGCGGGCGAAGCCGGCGGTCTGGTACAGCTCGTCCTCCTGCTCCGGCGGCAGCTGAATCAGCTTGTCCAGTTGATCCGGCTGCAGCAGACGGGTGCCGAAGATCGACACCCGACCGTGGAGATAGGCGTATTGCGCGGCGGCGCTCACTCAGCCCTTCCCGGTATCGAGCAGCAGGGCGACCGCCGCGGCGACCGCGTCCGGCTGCCGCTCGCGCGCCTGGGCCTGCAACTGCCCGCGCCACTCCTCGTAGCGCCGGGTCTGCTCGGCGACCGCCTGGGCGGCGCGCTCCTCGGCCTTCTCGACGAAGGCATTGCGCAGATCGGGCAGGCGCGCCTCGAACTGCTTCTCGGCGGCGCGCGTGTCGTCGAGCGCCTGGCGGATCAGGCGTTCACGCTTGTGCTCGGCCTCCTTGACGAGCGCCTCGGACTGCAGTTCGGCATCCAACAGGCGTTGCAGCACGTCTTCCATTGTTGTCCCCTTGCGCTGGGTCGGTTGCCGCCCGTCGCCGACCGGTTCGTATATTAGTTAATGCTAATAATTGCATATCCCGTCGCCCATACATTGACTTACGTCAACATTGCGCCCGACCCGGCAAGCGGCGCGGCGCAACGGGGCACACCGACTATCGCACGTCGTCGCAACGGGGTTATTGATCTGGATTAAATAGGTCGCCCATGACGGGCCGACCGATCGGCGGGCGTAGAAACCCGTGGGGACGGGCGCCCGCGCACCGGTCGACGCACGCCGGTTCGTCGCGGTCCGTCGCCGACCCGGTTAGCGGGCGCAGAAGTCTAGAACTGACCCACCCACAGCAGCGCGCCGGCCGCGGCGATGCCGCCGCCGAGTCCGCGCAGCCACAGCTCGCGCGCGGCGCGTTGCGCGTAGCGGCCGAGGGACCATCCCAAGGCGTGCAGCGTCGCGGTCGAAACCATCATTCCCAGGATGTAGGCGTCCGGCGAGGCGGCCGCCGGCAGCTCAATGCCATGCACATGGCCGTGTAACAGCGCAAACCCGCCGATCAACAGCACGCCGGTCACCAGACCCAAGCGGGCGCGCGCCGCCACCAACAGGCCGACCGCCAGCACCGAGGCCGCGACACCGGCCTCGAAAATCGGCTCGGCGGGCAGCACGCCGGACATCGCCAGCACGGCGCCGGTCGTCATCATGGCGACAAATGCCAGCGGCAGCGCGAGGCGCGCGCGGCCGGCGTGCTGCGCGGCCCACAGACCGACCGCCACCATCGCCAGCAGGTGATCGAGGCCGGTGAACGGATGCGCCAGCCCCGCCGCCAGCCCGCTGCCCGGCACCGCGCCGCTGTGCGCCTGCGCGAGCGGCACATAGGCCAGCGCCACCAATGCCGTCACCGTCTTCAACACACGATCGACTCTCATTGCCTGTCTCCTGTTAAATGCCGCGCCGGCTCAACGCACCTTCACCTTGACCAGCTCCTCGCCGTCCGGATCGGCGACATGCACCGCGCAGGCGATGCACGGGTCGAAGCTGTGGATGGTGCGCAGGATCTCGACCGGTTGACGGGTGTTGGCGAGCTTGTGACCCTTGAGCGCCGCCTCGTAGGGGCCGTCCTGGCCCTGCACGTCGCGCGGCCCGGCGTTCCAGGTGCTCGGCACCACCGCCTGGTAGTTGTCGATCACGCCGTTCTTGATCACGATCCAGTGTGCGAGCGCGCCGCGCGGCGCCTCCATGTAGCCCACACCCTGCGCCTGCTTCGGCCAGCTCGACGGCTCCCACAGCGTCTCGTTGAAGGTGCGGACGTCGCCGGCCTTGATGTTGGCGATCAGGTTGTCATACCAGACCTGCATGGTGTCGGCGATGATCTTGGTCTCGAGGGTGCGCGCCGCGGTGCGCCCGAGCGTCGAGTACAGCGCGGCGATCGGCAGATCGAGCTTCTTGAGCGCGTAGTGGGCGAGCTCGCGGGTCGGCTCGTGGCCCTTGGCGTAGAGCACCAGCACCCGCGCCAGCGGCCCGACCTCCACGGCCTTGCCGCGCCAGCGCGGCGACTTGAGCCAGGAATAACTCTGGTCGGTGTCGAGGTGCTCGTAGGGCGGCTTCGGGCCGGTGTAGTTGAACTTGGTCTCGCCGACATAGGGGTGCAGGCCGGCCTCCTTGCCGGCACCGTAGTCGTACCAGGAATGGGCGATGAATTCCTGGATCTGCTCGGGGTCGTTCAGGTCGACCGGCTGCAGGTTGTTGAGGTCGCGATCGACGATCACCGCCGGCGGGATCAGGTAGCTGGCCGGATCGTCCATGCCCTTCTCCGGGAAGTCGCCGTAGGTCATGAAATTGCCGATGCCCTCGCCCTGCCGGAACCAGTCCTTGTAGAAACCGGCGATCGCCAGCGTGTCCGGCACATAGACCTGGTCGACGAAGGCGCGCATCTGCTCGATGACGTTCTTGACCTGCTGCAGGCCGACGACGTTGACCGACGTGGCACCGGCGCCGCCACGGTAATGCGGCCCGCGACCCTGGCCGGCCGACTCGGGGTGCACGCTGATCGCGCACGGCACGCCGCCCACCAGGAAGTTCGGGTGCGGGTTCTTGCCGCCGAAAATCGCGTGCAGCTTGACGACGTCACGCTGCCAGACGAGCGCCTCCAGGTAATGCGCCACCGCCATGAGATTGGCCTCCGGCGGCAGCCGGTAGGCCGGATGCCCCCAGTAGGCGTTGCCGAAGATGCCGAGCTGGCCGGTCTCGACGAAGTTCTTGACGCGCTTCTGGACGTCGGCGAAGTAGCCGGGCGAGGACTTGGAATAATTGCTGATCGACTGCGCGAGCTCCGAGGTCTTCTTGGGATCGGCCTTGAGCGCCGAGACCACGTCCACCCAGTCGAGTGCGTGCAGGTGATAGAAGTGCATGACGTGATCGTGCACGTACTGCGCCGCGATCATCAGGTTGCGAATCAGCTGGGCGTTCGGGGGCACGGGGTACTTGAGCGCGTCCTCGACGGCGCGCACCGAGGCGATGCCGTGCACCAGCGTGCACACCCCGCAGATGCGCTGGGCGAAGGCCCAGGCGTCGCGCGGGTCGCGGCCGCGCAGGATGATCTCGATGCCGCGCACCATGGTGCCGGCGCTCGACGCCTGGGTGATGGTGCCGGCGGCGTCGGTCTGCGCCTCGATGCGCAGATGCCCCTCGATGCGGGTGATGGGATCGACGACTACGGTCTGAGCGGCCATGACGGGTCCTCGCTATAATATCGATTAGCCACGGGGGACACGGGGGACACGGGGAAAACCGAATGAATGAAAAACCGCTTTGCGTATTTCATTCTTGAGTTCCCCGTGCCCCCCGTGACCCCCGTGGCAAAAATCATTAGTCAACCAGATTATCGGCGACCAGCTCCAGCAGGCTGTTGGCGGTCTTGTCCCACTTGAAGTGGGCCTGGCCGTCGTCGAAGGTCTGCCGGCAGTTGGAGCAGCTCGTCACCAGCATCTCGGCGGCGGTGTCGTCGACCTGCTTCATCTTGATCTGGAAAACCTTATAACGCAGATCGTCGGCGCGATGGATGGTCACCACCCCGCCGCCGCCGCCGCAGCACCAGTTGAGCGCGCCCGTGTCCTTCATCTCGCGCAGCTCGACGCCGAGCGTGTCGAGCACGTCGCGCGGCGCCTGGGTGGCGCCGCCGCGGCGCGACACCTGGCAGGGGTCGTGGAAGGTGATCGACTTGTCGACCTTCTTGACCTGGAGCTTGCCGTTCTTGAGGTTCTCCGCCAGGAACTCGGAGATGTGCATCACCCGGAACGGCAGCGGCTTGCCGTAGATGTTGGCGCCCTGCCAGCGCAGCGCGCCGTAGGCGTGGCCGCATTCCGGCAGGATCAGGATCTTCGCCTTGCAGGCGATCGCGGCGTTGATGAGCTTCATGCTCATGTCCTTCTGCCAGGCGGTGTTGCCGGACAGCATGCCGAAGTTGGTGGCCTCGTAGCCGTCGAGCCGGATCGTCCACTTGGCGCCGAGCTTGTTGAGCACCTTGGCGGTCGCGACGATCGACTCCGGATACTTCATGATCTCGATCGACGACATGCTGATCATGATGTCGGCCTGGTCCTCGTCGACCGGGATATCGACCTCGTGATCGTCGGCCAGCCACTCGATGCGGTCCTTGAAGACCTTCGGGGTCGCGCCCAGCGGGCTGCCCTCCTTCTCGGCGCGCTCGGCCACCGCCCACAGCTCGTGCGGCACCAGCCCGGCCTGGAACATGCCGTGGCGCGCCTGGCCGACCAGGGTGGCGATGTCGATGCCCATCGGGCAGACCATCGTGCAGCGGCCGCATAGGGTGCAGGAGTCGTAGATCAGCTCCTGCCACTCCTGCAGCTCCCCGACCGTGACCGGGGACTTCAGGTTGAGCGCGCGGTAGAAGAACGAGAACGGCCCGTACTCGCGCTTGTAGGCCTGCTTGAACGGTTCGAGCTTCCAGATCGGCGTGTACTTGGGGTCGGCGGTCTGCACGTAGTAATGGCAGGCCTCGGCGCACAGCCCGCAGTGGATGCAGCTCTCCATGTACACCGCCGCGGTCGCGCCGAAGTCGCGGACGAAATGGCGCATCGCCGTGGCGACGCGCTGGTCGTCGGGCATGTCGCCCTGCTTGTCGTAGCGCACCTTGGGTTTCTTGATGCTGAAGCGCGGCGAGTCGGTGTCGAGCGGGTGCTTCTCGGTCTGGGACTTGGCGGCGCTCATGTGCTGGCTCCTCGGCGCGCGAACAGCGCGCCGGTCGATCCGCGGGAGAAGGCGAACAGGATGGCGTGCATCAGCTTGCCGAACGGGAACCAGACGAACAGCAGCTCCACGCTCAGGATATGGATCGCGAGCAGGGTCTCGTAGCGCGCCCCGAGGTGCGCGACCGCCAGCAGGCCGGTGAGCACCGGCAGGGTGGTCACGATCCAGCTGAAGTAGTCGTCGAAGTTCGACAGCAGCCGCAGCACCGGGTGGGTCATGCGCCGCACCAGCGCCAGGATCAGCGCCGCCAGGGTGACGACGCCGATAAGATAGACGACGTTGCTCGGCAGCCCCGGCCAGGACAGGCCGGTGAGGTCCTTGATGAAGAGAATATGCGGAACGAAGCCGAACACCACCAGCGCCAGGCCGATGTGAAAGACATAGCCGACGGTCTGGCCGTAGACGGTGCGCGCCTGAAACTCCTTGCGCGGCCACATGCGCCGCCAGATGGTGAAGAGCGCGCCGCGCGCGGTCGCCGTGCTGCGCGGTTCGGAGTGATCGGCCTTGCGGCGCAGCAGCAGCACCCCGATCAGCCGCCAGGCGACGCCGATCACCAGGATGTACAGCGACCACTGCAGCGCCGGACCGCGGGCGAAATCGAGCAGGTCCATATTATTTCTCCTTGGCGATCGCTTCCTGCCGGCGCCGCGACATCAGCGCGGCACCGGCGCCGATCGCCGCGCCGGCCGCGACCGCGGCGGCGATGCCGGCCCCGGTGCCCCATTCGCCGGTCGACAGCGGCCTGTAGAAGCTGCCCTTGTCCCAGAAATCCGGCTCCGAGCAGCCCAGGCAACCGTGGCCGGACTCGATGGGGAAGCTGGTGCCGGCGTTCCACTTGACGGTCGCGCAGGCGTTGTAGGTGGTCGGACCCTTGCAGCCGAGCTCGTACAGGCACCAGCCGTTGCGCGCGCCCTCGTCGTCGAAGGTCTTGGCGAACTTGCCCTGGTCGTAGAACGGCCGCCGGTAGCAGCGGTCGTGGATGCTCTCGCCGAAGAACGCCTTGGGGCGGCCGAGGTGATCGAGCGCCGGCAGCGAGCCGAAGGTCAGGAAATGCGCCAGCACGCCGGTGATCACCACCGGGATCGGCGGACAACCGGAGACGTTCACGATCGGCTTGTCCTTGATCAGGTCGGACACCGCCACCGCGCCGGTCGGATTCGGGTTCGCCTTGGGGATGCCGCCGAAGGCGGCGCAGGTGCCGACCGCGATGATGGCCGCCGCGCCCTGGGCGGACTCGATCAGCATGTCCTTGTTGCTGATGCCGGCGATGGTCGAATAGATGCCGTCGTCGGCCACCGGGATCGAGCCGTCGACCACCAGCAGGTACTGGCCGTCGAACTCCTTCATGGCGTGCTCGCGCGCCTCCTCGGCCTGAAAGCCGGCGGCCGCCTGCAGGGTGTGATGGTAGTCGAGCGAGATCAGATCGAAGATCATGCCTTCGAGCGTCGGCGAGTGCGAGCGCGTCAGCGACTCGGTGCAGCCGGTGCATTCCTGGAAGGACAGCCAGATCACCGACGGCCGCTTGGCCTGGGCCAGGGCCGCCGCCATGCCCGGCGCCATGCCCGGCGGCAGGGCCATCAGCGAGGCGGTGGCCGCGCAGAACTTCATGAAACTGCGGCGCGAGATGCCGCGCTGCGCGAGCATTTCACCCAAGGTCGCCGATTTTGCCATCGCATACCCCCTCGTGAATGATCACAAAATTCCAAACGGCACTCCCCTCTCCCCCCGCGGGCGGGGGGAGAGGGTTAGGGTGAGGGGGGATGCGTCGCTCGCCCTCACCCTGTCCCTCTCCCTAAGGGAGAGGGGACCCTTCGTCACGGCTTTCAACATGTCCTCATAATCGCTTTTCAGGTTTGAGCGTGCTCGGCCAGGCGCGCACGCAACAATTCCAATCCGTCTTCCACGTCGTCCGGATGCGCCTTGAGGATCTCCGGCACATGCGTGACCTCGATGAGCTCGGCGAGCGTGTCGTCCTCGCTGTTGCGATGGCTGACCCACCACACGCCGCGCACCGCGGTCTCGCGCACCTCGGTCGGACCGAGCGCGTCGATCACCGCCGACACCTCGCCCTCGCCGAGCAGCGCGCGCAGACCGGCGTAGTCCTCGGGCGACATCGGCAGGCTACGCAGGTCGATCGCCCCCGGCTCGCCGTTGTGTATCAGGCGGCCGAGCAGGGTTTCGATCTCGTGGGCGATGGCGCGCACGCTGCCGACGGTCTGCGCCGGACCGGCGCCGCCCACGACCTTTACGCCGATTCCGCTCAAGGCATTCATCGTTCAGGTGCACTCCGTTGTCGCAATGGAAAGTGGATCATGCGCCGCCGCGGCCGGCTGCCAGTCGCGCAGCAGGCGCAAGGCGGCGTCGCCCGCCGCCGGGATGGCCTCGGCCACGGCCGGCGTCGGGGCATCGGCCCAGTCGAGATACTGCGGCTGAATGCCGATCAGCGCGCGCCGCGCCGGCAGGCTGTCGGTGAGGCGCGCGATCGCCAGCAGATCCATGAGGCTCACCTCGTGGACGCTGGCCTTGCGGTTGCGGCCGAGAAATTCGTCCATGGCGGCGCCCTCGAAGACCTGGACCGTGCCGGGCGCGGCGTGCAGCTCGGCGGCGTCGATGACAATGAGGTGGTCGGCGTCCTCGATCGCGCCGGCGAGGGTGAAACTGAGCGTGCCGCCGTCGAGATAGTCGACATCCGGCAGGGCGCGGGACGGTTCGGCGAGATAGCGGATCGCATGGACGCCGGCGCCTTCGTCGCCCAACAGGGTATTGCCCAACCCCAACACCAGCGTTTTCCGGTTCACGGTTGCGGCGAATCCCCTAAGGTTAGTGTGGAGTCGGACGTCCAACGCCGGCCTGCGCCGTTTGCCTCCCTGCGGTTCGTGGGTATATTACTGAAGGTCGATCGACGTTTATTGATGCAAATCAAAATAGTTTCGCTTGTTCGGTCTAGCATGCTGGGCAGGTGGCGGGCGCCCGTCCCGTGTACCGCACCGAATCCATCAACTTCGCCGGAGCCGTCATGTGCCTTGGCATTCCCATGCAGATCACCGAGATAAACGGCTACAGCGCGCGCGCCAATGCCAAGGGCATCGAGCGCGAGGTCAATCTTTTTCTGCTGCAGGACGACACCGTCGCGATCGGCGATTTCGTGATGGTCCACGTCGGCTATGCGATTCAGAAAATGTCCCCCCAGGAGGCGCGCTCCGCCTGGGAGCTGTACGACGAAATGCTGGCGCTCGAGACCCGGCAGAACGCCGGCCTCCCGCCGAACCCGGAAGAAGGCCATGCATGAGCTGGCGGTCTGCCAGGCGCTGATCGGCCAGGTCGAGCAGGTCGCGCGCCTGCACCGCGCGCGGGCCATCACCGCCATCACCGTCGCGATCGGGCCGTTGGCCGGCGTCGAGGCGCCGCTGCTGCGCCAGGCCTATCCGCTGGCCGCGGCCGGCACCCGGGCCGAGGGTGCGGCGCTGATCATCGAAACCGCGCCGATCCGCGTGCGCTGCGAGACCTGCGGCGCCGAGACCGACGCGACCGTCAATCGCCTGGTGTGCGGGCGGTGCGGCGATTGGCACACCCAAGTGCTGAGCGGCGATGAGCTGGTGCTGGCAAGTATTGAATTGATCAAAGACGAGAAAAAAGGCGAAAGAGAAAAGAGGAACGAGAAACCATTAATCTGAAAAACTTTTCTCTTTTCACTTTTCTCTCGCCCGACGGAGTCGATCATGTGTGACACCTGCGGCTGCAACCTGACGCCCGGTAACGAGCACCTGGTACGCGAAGGCGGCCGGCTGGAGAAGACCGCCGACGGCCGCCAGACGGTGAGCGTGCTCAAGAATCTCCTGACCGAGAACGACCGGCAGGCCGCGCACAACCGCGCGCACTTCGACGCCCACGGCGTGCTGGCGGTCAACCTCATGTCCTCGCCCGGCGCCGGCAAGACCGCGCTGCTCGAGGCGACGCTCGACGCGCTCGCCGGCCGGCTCAAGGTCGCGGTGATCGAGGGCGACCTCGAGACCGAGAACGACGCCGAGCGCGTGCGCGCCAAGGGCGTGCCGGCGGTGCAGATCCAGACCGGCTCGGCCTGCCACCTCGACGCCCACATGGTGCACGACGCCCTGCACCGCCTCGACCTCGCCGGCATCGACATCCTGTTCATCGAGAACGTCGGCAACCTGGTGTGCCCGGCGAGCTTCGATCTCGGCCATCACCGCAACGTCACGCTGCTGTCGGTCACCGAGGGCGACGACAAGCCGGCCAAGTATCCGGTCATGTTCCGCGCCGCCGATCTCATGCTCATCACCAAGACCGACCTCTTGTCGGTGCTCGACGACTTCGTCCCGACGCGCGCGGTCGATCACCTGCGCGCGCTCGCCAACCCGGCGCCGGTCATCGAGCTTGCGGCGCGCAAGGCGCTCAACCTGGACGCCTGGCTCGCGTGGCTGCGCGACCAGCTCGCCGCGCAGCGCGCACGCCTCGCGCGCCACGAAACCACGCGGCCGGCGGTGCAACCGGACGGCGCGCGCCTGCACGGCGCGGCGCGCCCGGCGCCCGGCCGCTACGTGCTGGCGCCCGGCGCGCATCGCCACGGAGGCTGACCCGTGGCCCTCACCGCCCAGGACTGGCTGGCCCGCATCCACGCCCTGCCGCTGCCTGACAAGGTCCGCATCATGAACGTCTGCGGTGGTCACGAGCGCTCCATCTCGATGGCCGGCCTGCGCGGCGCATTGCCCAAGAATGTCGAGCTGATACCCGGCCCCGGCTGCCCGGTCTGCGTGTGCCCGGAGGAGGATGTGTTCCAGGCGATCCAGATCGCGCTCAACGAGCGCGTGATCCTGGTGGCCTTCGGCGACATGCTGCGCGTGCCGGTCAACGCGCCGAAGAAGGACGCGCGCTCGCTCGAGCAGGCCAAGGCGCGCGGCGCCGACATCCGGCCGATCGCCTCGCCGACCGAGGCGGTGGCGATCGCGCGCGCGAACCCGACGACGCCGGTGGTGTTCTTCGCCGCCGGCTTCGAGACCACCACCGCGCCGATCGCCGGCATGCTGCGCGCCGGCGTGCCGGACAATCTGTTCGTATTATTGTCCGGCCGGTTGACCTGGCCGGCGGTGGCGCTGCTGCTCGATTCCGAGGCCCCCGGTTTCGACGCGCTGGTCGCGCCCGGCCACGTCGCCACGGTCATGGGCCCGGAGGAATGGCAGTTCGTGGTGGACAAGCACGGCATCCCGGCGGCGATCGCCGGCTTCACGCCGGTGAGCCTGCTGGCCGCCATGTACTCGACGCTGCGCCAGCTCATCGAGGGCGAGCTCTTCCTGGACAATTGTTATCCCGAGCTGGTGCGCCCCGGCGGCAACACGACGGCGAAACGGCATATCGCCGCGACCCTGGACGTGAGCGACGCCAACTGGCGCGGCGTCGGCAGCATCCCGGCCTCCGGCTTCGCCCTCAAGGACGCGCTGGCCACGCACGACGCACGCCGACGCTTTCCTTCTTATGAAGAACCGGCCCGCAAGCGCGCCGGCGAAATGCCGCCCGGCTGCGACTGCGCGCGCGTGGTGCTGGGCAAGATCTATCCCAACGAATGCACGCTCTACGGCCGCGCCTGCCACCCGCGCCACCCGATCGGCCCGTGCATGGTCTCCGACGAGGGCGCCTGCCGCATCTGGTGGGCGACCGGCGTGCGCGAGCCGGCCAAGGCGGAAACCGGCTGAGGCACAGGGCGTCGTATTGACCGTCGTGACGGCGCCCGGCACGCCCGAGGCTCCGCGACCGCGTTACCGAAACCTGCGCCACGCAGACCCTGGCCGAGCCACCGGCCCGAATCCCCCCGGTTGACGCCCGGCACCGGTAGACTTACACTGTGTAAGGAATGTCCTTACATAGAGGTAGACCCCATGTCCGAGGCGCGACTGAGCTCCAAGGGCCAGATCACCATCCCGCGGGACGTCCGCGAACGGCTGAAACTCAAGCTCGGCGACAAGTTGCGGTTTCGGATTGCCGACAACGGCCAAGTGGTCCTGGAAGCCGCCCAGCACCATGTCACCGAGCTGTATGGCCTGCTCCGGCGCAAGGGCGCGAAACCCGTGTCGGTCGAGGCGATGGACGAAGCCATCCGCCGGCGCTTCAAGCGTCCCCGATGAACGGCCTCGATACCAACGTGCTGATCCGCTACCTGGTGGCCGACGATGCGGCCCAGGCCGCCAAGGCCAAACGCTATGTCGAAGGCGGTTCCAGCTACGTCAACTGCATCGTCCTGTGCGAGGTCGTCTGGGTCCTGGAATCGGCCTACGGATACGACAAGGAAGCCATCGTCACCACGCTCGAGCACCTGCTGTCCACCCACGAGCTGGAGGTGGAGGACGCCGAGGTGGCGCTGGCGGCCTTGCACGATTATCGCCGGTCGTCCGCCGGTTACACGGATTGCCTGATCGGGCGCCGCAATGCCGCTCACGGTTGCAAGGAAACCGGCTCGTTCGACAAACGCACAAAGGGCGTAGCCGAGTTCAAGTTGCTCTGAACCCGGCGCGCTTGCGTCGCGCGCGGCGATTGATTCAAATAGCCGCCGGACCATCGACAGGGGAAAGACCATGCGCCCATCAGCAGGCTTCCTCGCCGTGTTGAGCCTTGCGGCGCTCGGCGCCGCCGCGCCGGCCGTCGCCGGCACCACGACCGTCACCTGGCACGGCCATGCCGCCTTCGAGATCGTGACACCGGGCGGCGCCGTGCTGATGATCGATCCCTGGCTCGCCAACCCCGTCAATCCCAAGGCGCGCGACAAGCGCGATCCGCTGCCGGACATTCAACGGCTCGATTACATCGTCATCACCCATGGCCACGCCGATCACGTCGGCGACGCGGTGGCGCTCGCCGAGCGCACCGGCGCGCGCCTGATCGCCAACCCCGAGCTCGGCCGCAACCTCGTCAAGCTGCACGGCTACCCCAAGGGCCAGGCGACGCGCGAGACGCTGATGAACATGGGCGGCGAGATCGATATTGCGGGCGGCGAGGTCATGGTCACGCTGACGCCGGCGGTGCACTCCAGCGGGCTCGGCAATCCGTTCGCCGGCGACCAGGACCCGGACGTGGTGTACGGCGGCAACCCGACCGGTGTGGTGCTCAAGATCAAGGGCGGCCCGACGATCTACCACACCGGCGACACCGCGTATTTTTCGGACATGAAGCTGATCGGCGAGCTGCACGCGCCCGACCTGGCGCTCATCAACATTGGCGGCCACTTCGGCATGGAGCCGCCGATGGCGGCGCGCGCCGCCCAGGACGTCAAGGCCAGGACCGTCGTGCCCCACCACTACGGCACCTACCCGATCCTCACCCAGGAGGCCCGCGGCTTCATCGACGCGGTGAAGGGCGCGCAGGTGCTGGTGCTGCAGCCGGGCGCGTCGCTGACTTACGAGGGACGGAAGTTCAGGCTCAAGCGTTGAGGATGGCCGAAACTGTGACGACGGGGCAGGATGCCTCGCCTACATTTTTCGTCTCTTCCTGTAGGCGGGGCTTCCAGCCCCGCTGTGCATGGCCTGTGCAGCGACAGGCCCGGCGGGGCAGGATGCCCCGCCTACATTTCTTTTTCTTTCTCCCGTCTACAGGCGACCGTCGGCATGCGCCGAGCGCGCCAGCGGCCCGGTCGGCGGGTCCAGCCGGTACTGACCGCGGGCGAACAAATTGTAGCCTTCCTGGAAGATGCTGATGGCGTCCTTGACCCGCTCGGCGTCGTCGGCGGCGGGCGTCTGGTGGTTGGCGCGCTTGTCGTAGTCGAATACCCGGTGCGCCTTGCGGATGCCGAGCTCGACGAGCTTGCCGTCCCGGTACAGTGCCACGTCGCGGTTGTGCGAAACCAGCGCGAACGCATCCTTCGGGTCCACGGCGAAGGCGTCGCGGCCGAAGAACACGCTGTCGTAGGAGATGTTGAGCAGGCCCAGCACCGTCGGCGCGATGTCGATCTGGCTGGCCAGGATGTCGACCCGGCGCGGCGCGATATGCCGGGGCGCGTAGACCAGCATCGGCAGCTCGTAGCTGCGCATCGGGATGTCCTCCTTGCCGTAGACGCGCGCGCCGTGGTCGCCGACGATCACCACCAGGGTGTCGTCGAAGTACGGCCGGCGCTTGAGCGCCTCGATGAAGCGGCCGATCGCGTAATCGGCGTAGCGCACGCCGGCCTCGCGCCCGCCGCCCTCCGGCGCCACGCCCGGGATGCCCGCCGGGAACGTGAAGGGCTTGTGGTTGGAGGTGCTCATGACCAGGGCGAAGAACTTCTCGCCGCGCGCGTGCTGGGCGTCGAAGACCGTGAGCGCGTGACCGAACAGGTCCTCGTCGCTCACGCCCCAGATGTTGGTGAACGTCGGATTCCCGATGCTGGCGCGGTCGATGACATCGAAGCCGTTGCCGCCGAAGAAGCCGTTCATCCCGTCGAAGCTGCCGTAACCGCCGTACAGGAAGCTCGTGCGATAACCCTGGGCGCGCATCACCGCACCCCAGGTGAAGATGTGGTCGTTGTGCGAACGCTTGACGATGGACTCGCCGGGGATGGGCGGAAACGAGGACGAGATCGCCTCCAGGCCGCGCACCGTGCGGGTGCCGGTGGCGTAGAAGTTGGTGAACACCAGGCTGTCCTTCGCCAGCCGGTCGAGGTTGGGCGTCAGCCCGCGCGCGTCGCCGTAGGCGCCGACGAAGTCCGCGCCCAGCGATTCCTCCACCAGCACTACGACGTTCAGCGGTCGCGGCGCGCCGTTCGCGCGGATATGCCGGGCGATCGGGTTATCTGCGCCGGGGATGAACTCGGCGTTCGGCTGGGCCACCAGCCGGCGCAGCCGGCGCGCCGCCTCCTGCTCGCTCAAGGTCAGGTAGTAGTGGTTGTAGTCCAGGTCGTTGTGGAACAAGGCGTAAAAGAACGAGTAGATCCCATTCTGCGCCAGCTCGTTGGCGATGCGATTGTCGGAATAGCGGCCGGTCTCGACCGTGACGCCGGCGACCACGGCCGCCAGCCCCAGGGTGAACATGCCGAAGGCCGGCAGCCGCTCGCGCAGGCGGCTTGGCGCCGTCAGGCTCGCCGCCAGCGGCTTATGGAACGCCCAGAACAGCAGCGCCGTGGCTGCCGTGACCGCGGCCAGCACGCGGCCGACCGGATAGGACTCCCAGATGTTGACGAACACCTCGTGCGGGTAGAGCAGGTAGGCGACCGCCACGAAGTTGAAGCGCGCGTCGAATTCGTCGAAGAAGAAATACTCCACCGGGCCCAGGTACAGGAGGCCGAACAGCGCGGCGAAGCTCGCGACCATCAGGAAACCGCGGTGCGCCGAGCTGCGAAAGACGCGCTCCGGCAGCAGCAGCAGGTACAGCGCGTAGGCGAAGAACAGATAGAAGCCGGTCGCGATGTCGTAGAACAGCCCGATCGGCAGCACCGCCGCCAGGGTCGCAAGCGGCGCGTCGAGCTGCGGCAGTCCCTTGATGAACAGCGCCACGCGCAACAGGCTCGACACCGCCAGGTACACCGCGGCCAGCCACAGCAGCGGGAAGTAGCGGCCGCGCAGGAATTGCTGCTTGATGGATTGCAAAATCATTGGTATTCCGCGTTACGGGTCCGACCGGCACACACGCATAGTGTTTTCTCCCTCTCCCTCCGGGAGAGGGATGGGGTGAGGGCCGTCGGCGCCGAAAAAACCGCCCTCATCCTCGGCAACTGCTCCCTGCGTTGCTCTACCTCGCGCATCCCTGCGCTCGTGCCCTTCTCCCGGAGGGAGAAGGAACCTGCTTACTGCCGTCCACAGGTAAGGTTTCAGCGATATTGCGTACCTGGGACACAATGACGACCGAGACGAACTGTACACGGCGCCGCTTAACTTGCGCTTAATTCCCGCGCCGCCCGGCGCGACATTCGGCCGCAGCATCAGTCGATAGAGAAGCAGCGCGACGAGCCAGCACACCAGCGCCGCCCACAGGTTGTGGGAGAGAAAATGCGCGCCCTGCATGAGCCGGCCCCAGCCCATGGCGAAGCCGTAGACCAGGGCGATGGCCAGCGCCGCGTCCGCCCGCCGCGGCCGGCGCCGATACCATATAAAGTAAAAGCCGAGCAGGCCGAAACCGCCGGAGGCGTGCCCGCCCGGCCAGCACGCGCCCGGCTTGACGCCGGCCGGCGCCGCCTCCAGCAGCCGCGTGTACGGCGCCGCCCCGCCGTAGAGGTCGAGGTCGTAGGGACAGTGCCTGCCGGTGACCTGCTTGAGGCCGCCGACCGCGGCCGGGCCGAGGCCCATCGCCAGCACCAGGAACAGCAGCACGCGGCGCTGTGTACGCAGCGCCGCAAAGCGGAACGACGCCAGCCACCCGCCCAGCAGCGCCAGCGCCAGGAGTATCAACGGATACTTGGTCCAGCGATGCATCACGGTCTCGAGAAACCAGTCGCGGCGCAGCGGGAAACCGGGCAGCGCCGGATCGAAATAGAAGTCGCTGATCCAGCGGTCGAGGTTCGAGG
>DASWHF010000066.1:0-1582 GCA_036393295.1 Acidiferrobacterales bacterium | reverse complement strand
CAGTACTACAACCCGGCGATCTGGTACCGGCCCGGCGTCAATGCCGACGGCAGCGACAAGACCAACATGAACGCCGCCAATACGTCCAGCTGGACGGCGGTGCCGACCGACCCCTACGGGCAGCAGCAGGATGATCAGCGCAACATTTCCAAAACCACCGAGAACCTGGTGGCGAACTACCCCGACCGCGCCTGGTGCAAGAACAACGGCGACGCCGCCACCGACACCGCCAACTGCCGGGCGAATTCCGCCTACACGTACCCAAACTGGGAGTTCAAGTTCGGTATCACCGGGACCGGCGGATTCGGGTCGAATTATACGAACGTCAAGTACGTCTTCGGCGACCCATACTACTATCGCATGCAGACGGCGCAGTGGTGCTCGACGCCGACGCTCAACGCGGGCACCTGCGTGAGCGGCAGTGCTGTCAATCCCAACGTGCATATCTACATCGCGCCGGAGTTCTGCACCGACGCCGAGCTCGTCAATTGCGCCGCTGGCGCGGCGCTGACCCCCGCGCACACGTTCTCGGGCGCGCGCTGGTGCAGCGACCAGGGCACGCTCCTTAACTGCCAGCGCAAGAAAGTCGGGAATTTCCGCTGGCCGAAGCATCTAGGCACGACTGCCGTGCGCACGGTCAATATCGGCGCCGTGTCGGCAACGGGCACGCTCACCGTTACGCAGTCGGCGCTCGGCGAAAAGGTCAATACGATCTCCATCGGCGGGGTGTCTGTGATCGGCGGTGCCATCACGGCAAGCGGCAGCTCGACCGATGCGCTTGCCCTGCAGATCCGCGACGCGATCAACGCCATGGCTTCTGCGCCCGACTACACGGCGAGCGTCAGCGGCAGCACGGTGACCGTGACCGCGGTAACAGCCGGCGCCGCCGCAAACGGCAGGACCATCGTCGTCAGCTCCACGCAAACCGGCACGGTGGCGGCGACGGGCTCGATCGTCGTCGACAATGGGGGGAGCGGCACCCAGTATGTCGATGCCATCCAGGTACCCCATCCGACGTCGGGCCTTATCAACATCATGTCCACGACCTGCACCGGCAACTATGGCAGCAACGTGAGCACGATCACGGGTGGCTCCTACGGCAACCGCATCAGAGCGAACTCCGGCACCAACTCCGCGTCCGAGCGCACGGCAATGGCCGCGGCGATCGCCGACTGCATCAACCAGGGATCGAGCGGCTTCAGCGCCTCGAGCTCGGGCAATACCGTGACCGTGGTTGCGCCGACCATCGATGGATCGCTAATGAACGCGCGCTCCATGTCCGTGATCGAGAGCGGCGGATCCTACTCCACCGTCGCCTTCAGCGGCGGCCAATCCACAGGCGCGGTCATCGCCACCTCCGGCAGCATGGCCGGCGGCTCGGATCTCACCACCGGTGACCTGCCAATGCGTCTCGGCGTGGGACAGTTTTCGCGCGTGGACATCGACCCGGGCAACAACATCTACCCGAAGGCCTCGGGCCGGTTCGATTGTGCCGGGTCCACCTGTAGCTACGCGGATGAAATGACCAACTTCGCGAACTGGTACGCCTACTACCGCACGCGGATGCAGATGATGAAGTCGG
>DASWHF010000065.1:0-2251 GCA_036393295.1 Acidiferrobacterales bacterium | reverse complement strand
GGCGCAGCTCGGCCGGCAGGCGCGCCGCGACCGCGCCGACCACGATCGCGTTGTCGCCGGCGAGCACCAGGTCGACCAGGATCACCGAGGCGAGGGCGACCAGCTCGCCGCTCAGGACGTCGTAGACCGGCATGGCTCCTCACACAGTCTGCTGGCGGTTCGAGACTTGGGTTCGGCGGCATCGAATCCGGAGCTTCTCGGTGGCAGGCACCGAGCAGGCGCGCGGCAGCCAAGCCGATGCTGCGATTGGTTTCGCGACCCGTAGCACCCTATCGAGTCCAATTGAAGTCGGTCTCGTCGTCGATGCCGCCGACCGCCGCCGCGCCGGCCGACGCCGGTGCCGCGTCGGGCCCGAGCGTGCGCTCGATCTCCTCCTCTTCCGCCGCCTCGCGCTCGGCGCGCCGGCGCTCGGCCGCCTTGGCCAGCCAGATCGACACCTCGTAAAGCAGACATATGGGCACCCCGAGCGCGATCTGGCTGATCAGGTCAGGGGGCGTGAGGATGGCGGCGGCGATGAACGCGATCACGATCGCATAACGCCGCCGTTCGGCGAGGCCCTTGGCAGTGACCAGGCCCGCGCGCGCCATCAGGGTCAGCACCACCGGCAGCTGGAACGCGATGCCGAAGGCGAACATCAGGCGCACCACCAGCGACAGGTACTCGTTGACCTTGGCCTGGAGCTCGATCGCCAGCCCGCCCTCGGTGCCGGCGGTCTGGAAGCTGAGGAAGAACTTCCAGGCGAGCGGGAAGATGAAGTAGTAGACCAGCGCCGCGCCGGCCACGAACAGCACCGGAGTAGCCAGCAGGAACGGCAGGAACGCCTTGCGCTCGTGCCGGTACAGGCCCGGTGCGACGAACTTCCAGAGCTGGTTGGCGATGATCGGGAACGAGATGAACAGCGCGGCGTAGAACGCAACCTTCATGTAGGTGAAGAAGGCCTCGTGCAACGCGGTGTAGATCATGCGCGGATGCTCGATGCCGAGATCGGCGTATATCCCGGCGAGCGGACGCACCAGGAAGGCGTAGATCTCCTCGGCCACGAAGTAGCAGCCGGCGAAAGCGACGAACAGCGCCGCCACCGACCACATCAGCCGGTTGCGCAGTTCGATCAGGTGATCGAGGAGCGGCGCCTTCGACGCCTCGATCTCGACTTCGGGTATCTTGGCCACGTCGTGTCTGCCATTGCATCGCGCCTACCAGCCGATCGAGTCGAAGCCGCGCCACCGGTTGGGTCTTCGGCATCGGTGCTCGGCGGCAGCGCGTGTGGGGCGCATTGAGGTCAACCGCCGAGCAAGCGCGCGGTCAGCAGGCCAATGCTGGTGACATAAATCGAAATTGCGAACCCGATCACCGCCAAGGCCGCGGCGGTGAGCCCGAAACCGACCAGGAGCGCAACGCCGTCGCGCTCCAGCGTGGCCAGTGCCAGCACGATGACCGCGATCGCGGGCGGCCAGTTGGTCAGCGGCACGGGCAGGGTGATCGCGACGGCGAGCGCCAGGATCACCAGACCGGCGATGCGCTCGAACACGCCCCGGGTCAGGAACTCGAGCCGTGGCCGCGACAGTGCCTCGACCCAGGCGAACCACGGCCTCAACCGGTCGAGCACGCCGAGCGCGCGCGCGCGGTCGATGCGGCGCTCGACGATCACCCGCGGCAGCCGCGGCACGCGCCGGCCGAGGACCATGAACCCGGCCAGGATCGCGATCGGGATGCCGAACAGGGCCCCGATCCCGGGCGGCCCGGGAATCACGTTGCCGAGCGCGAGCAGCACCAGCAACAGGCCGTAAGCGCGCTCGCCCAGGCGGTCGATCAAATCTCCGACGCTGACCGTCGGGCCCGTGGCATCGGCGATCGCCGCGCGCAGCAGCACCGAGGCGCGCTGGCTGTGGCGCGTCGCGGGTGCATCGGCGAGGTCCGGGACAAGCGCCCGGGCGACGCCGACGTCGGGCGTGCTCACGCGGCCGGGGCGCGATCGCCGGCCAGCGGCGCGGCGGCCGCACGGCGCGTCCGCCGACGTTCGGACAGCCGGTCCATCGCCAGCCAGGCGAGCGCGCCGATGCCTGCGGCGGCGGCGCCGTGGCCAATGCCCACGGGCGCGGTGTCGAAGTCTGCAACCATCTTGACCAGGTACAGGCCGGAGAAAGCGAACAGCGCGGTCACCAGGCAGACCAGCATGTCGCCGGCCAGCCAGTATTGTAGCCAGCGCGGCGAGTTGGGCGACCGGGCGGCCCGGAACAGCAGCCGGAACAGG
>DASWHF010000064.1:0-4652 GCA_036393295.1 Acidiferrobacterales bacterium | reverse complement strand
TTTCGCACACCGACACCACTTCCGGGCGCAGCGGCACCGCGTTCTGCTTGAGCGCCACGCTGTGGCCGCTGGCGCGTGCGATTTCGTGGGCGACGGTGGCGAGTCCGCCGCGTGTCGGATCGCGCATGAACTTGAGATCGGGAAGATCGCGGATGGCGCGCGTCAAGGGCAGCACCGAGGCCGAATCGGAGCGCAGCTCGCCGGACAGGCCGAACTGCTCGCGCGCCAGCATCACCGCGATGCCGTGGTCGCCGACCGGGCCGCTCACCAGGACCGCGTCGCCGTCGCGCACCGCGTCGAGCGTAAGCGCGTTGCGGCTGGCGCGCACGCCGACGCCGGTGGTGGCGAGATACAGGCCGCCACCCTCGCCGCGGCGCAACACCTTGGTGTCGCCGGCGACCACCTGCACGCCGGCCTCGCGCGCCGCGCTCGCGAGACTCGCGACGATGCGGTCGAGTTGCGCGACCGCCATTCCCTCCTCGATGAAGGCGTTGAGCGTGAGATAGCGCGGTTCGGCGCCGGCCACCGCCAGGTCGTTGACCGTGCCGTGCACCGCCAGCGAACCGATGTCGCCGCCGGGGAACTCCAGCGGCTGCACCGTGAAGCCGTCGGTGGTTATGACGATGTCCTGCGCGGCGTGCGGCAGCGTGACCGCGTCGGCCCGCACGTTCAGATGCGGGTTGGCGAGGTGGCGCGCGAACAGCGCTTCGATCAGCTCGCGCATGAAGCGCCCGCCGTTGCCGTGGGCGAGGGTGATGAATTCGCTGTCGAGTGTGCTCACACCTGAATTCCGGGTTCATCAGAGCGTGAAGAATCAGCCACGGGGGGCACGGGGAGCACGGGGAAAAGCCGTCAGGTAAACACCCGTGCCGATACACTTTCCACATGCTTGCAGCGGTTTGCAAGCATTTTTCTCCCCGTGATCCCCGTGTCCCCCGTGGCAAATCAGTTTGTTGGCCAATATCGCAACCAGATCGATTATCGCCTCGCCGCGGCTTCGATGATCTGGCCGTAGCTCAGGCCCGCGTCGTTGGCCGGTATCCGCTCGCCAAGGTATACCGCAAAGCCCTCGGCGCGCAACCGCGTGGCGGCCAGCTCGCTCAATAGCCGGTTCTGGAACACGCCGCCGCTCAAACCCACGGCGGTGACGCCGCGTTCGTGGCGGATCTTCACGGCCTGGTCGAGCAGCGCGTCGGCGAGGCTCGCATGGAAACCGTGGGCGCGTTCGCCCCGGGGCAGATTGTCTATTAGTAGGTAAGGCAGCAGCGGCGCCCAGTCGATCTCCCACAATCCGTTCCCGTCCCGCGCCACCGGCAGGCGCGGGCCGGCGCCCGTGCCGCGGCTCGCGGCCTCGAGCTGCATCGGGCCCTGGCCCTCAAAGCTCGCGTGGCTCACCAGGCCGAGCAGCGCGGCGGCGGCGTCGAACAGCCGGCCGGCGGCGCTGGTTTGCGGGCAGTTGAGGCGCCGCCGCCAGGCCTCGCGCGCCGGCGCCGCGTCGGCCGGCGCGCCGGGCCAGTCGGTGCCGGTCTGCCAGCACAGCGCCGCGGCGCTGCGCCACGGTTCGCGCCCGGCCTTTTCGCCGCCCGGCAGAAAGAACGGCCGCAGCCGCCCGGCGCGCTGCCAGGCGCCCGCCCGGCCGGCCAGCGCCTCGCCGCCCCACAGGCTGCCATCGTCGCCCAGGCCGACCCCGTCCCAGGCGAACACCAGCCACGCGTCCACCGCGGGAAACTCGCCGGCGAGGGCCGAGGCATGCGCGTGGTGGTGGAGCACCGCGAGCGCCGGCAGGCCGCAGCGACTCGCGTAACGGCTGCTGGCGTAACCCGGATGCGCATCGTGCACGACGCTGCGCGCCTCGACTTGGTAAAGCGCCTGCAGGTCGGCGATGACCTGTTCGAACACGAGCTGGCTGCGCTTCGATCCGAGATCGCCGATATGCGGGGAGACCACGACACGATCTTCCCACGCGAGCGCCACGGTGTTTTTCATGTGCCCGCCGACCGCCAGCAGCGGCGCGGCCAGCCGGAACGGCAGATCGAGCTCGAGCGGCGCGCTACCGCGCCCGAGCCGCAGCGGCCGCGGCCGGCCGGCGATCACGCGATAGACTGCATCGTCGGCCGGCCGCTCGATCGGCCGGTCGTGGTGCAGCGCCGCCTCGGCGACCGGCGCCAGGCGCGCCGTGATATCGTGCTCGTCGGTCAGCACCGGCTCGCCGCTGACATTGGCCGAGGTCGCGACCAGCGGCGCGCCGAAGTCGTCCAGCAGCAATTGATGCAGCGGACTGTAGGGCAGCATCGCGCCGATCTCGCTTAAGGACGGCGCGATGCCGGCGGACAACGTCTCGGGCTCGCGCTTGGCGCACAGCACGATGGGCCGCATGGGATCGATCAGCAGCGCGGCCTCGGCGGGGCCGGGCGCGACCGCCGCGCGCACCGCGTCGAGGCCGTCGGCGCCGCGGCGCGGGAACATCACGGCCAGCGGCTTGTGCGGGCGCGGCTTGGCGGCGCGCAGGCGCGCGACCGCCGCGTCGTTGGCCGCGTCGCACATCAGGTGGTAGCCGCCGACCCCCTTGACCGCGACGATACGGCCGGCGCGCAGCGCCGCGACCGTCGCTTGCAGCGCGGATTCGGAATCGTCGATGCACGCGCCGCGAGCGGCGGCGAAGCGCAGCCGCGGGCCGCAGGCCGGGCAGGCGACCGGCTCGGCGTGGAAGCGCCGGTCGCCGGGATTGCGGTATTCGTGTTCGCAGTCCGGGCACAGCGCGAAGCCGGCCATGGTCGTGTTCGGCCGGTCGTAGGGCAGGCGGGTGATGAGCGTGTAGCGCGGTCCGCACTGGGTGCAGTTGATGAACGGGTAGCGGTGGCGGCGGTCGCGCGGATCGGCCAGCTCGCGCAGGCAGTCGTCGCAGGCGTAGTAATCGGGCGGCACGTGGATGTGTGGCGCGGCGTCGGCTTCGCTGGCGCGGATCTCGAAGCCGCGGCGATCCTCGCAGTCCGCCGGCAGGTCGTCGAGCAACGCCGGTTGCGCCAGCGGCGGCGCGCGCGCGATCAGCTCGCGCGCGAAGCGCGCGACCGCGTCGCCCGCGGCCTCGGCGTGGATCTCGACCCGACCGGCGCGGTTGCGCACCCAGCCGGCGATACCCAGCTCGCCCGCCAGGCGATACACGAACGGCCGGAAGCCGACGCCCTGCACGCGCCCGCCTAGCCACAGGCGGCGGGCCGTCATGATTCCGGAGCGGCCATCATTGTTCATGACGTCGATCACGCATCCCGAAGTCGCAGGACGATTTTGTAGGGTGGGGCCCTGCCCCACCGTATCGTCGCATGGTGGGGCAGGGCCCCACCCTACGTTCGTGCCCGAAGTGAAACGCGAAGCGGGTCATGACCTGAGCCTCCATGCTCAGCGGGCCACCGCCCTGCCTGCCAGCAGGGCCAGCGGCCAGACGATCTCGCGGCGTGCCCCGGCCGGTACCCAATGCTCGCTCAGTTCCGCGCGCAGCGCGCGGGTCGGATCCTCGCCGCGCTCCCGGATGTATCGGCGCACCGCCGACCAGGTGGCGAGATAGCCGATGAACTCGTCCAGCGACCAGTCGGCGCGCATCGCGACGTCCGGTGTGCGGAGGCGCTCGAACGGGAAGGGCAGGGTCGCGTAGCCGGCATCGATGTGATGCCGTTCCGGCGGCCAATACGATCCGACGGTGTCCCGGTAGAAGCGCTCGACCGCGGCGTCGATCGGGGTGGCGATGCGGCACAGGCCGTAGGTCCAGGCGGCCAGCACGCCGCCCGGTTTGAGCGCGCGCCGGCATTCGGCGTAGAAGCGGTCGAGGTCGAACCAGTGCAGCGCCTGGGCGACGCTGATCAGGTCGACCGACGCGGGCGCGCAGACCGGCGATTCCGCGGCCGCCACGCTGTAGCGCACGCGCGGGTGCGGGGTTGCCGCGGCGATCTGCTCGGCGCTGGGATCAATCGCCGTGACGCGCTCGAAGTGTTCCGCGAGCGCGAGCGCGGCCTGGCCGTTGCCGGTGCCGCAGTCGAGCGCCTGCCCGCGCGCCGGCGCCACGCCCGCGAGCCAGGCGAACAGCGCCGGCGGATAGCCGGGCCGGTAGCGGGCATAGTCGGCGGCGTGCGCGGAGAAATGATCCTTGAATCCCATGCGTTGACGTTGACGCGGAGCTCGTTGAGATGTTATCCAGGCGGTGTGCGGACCGATAATCTCTTTCTCCTGCCGGGAACCTTGTTCTTCACCCTAGCATGCTGAGCGCCCGGCTGTCTTCCGATCCCCCGGACACCGTTTGCCGGTCATTCCGCTGCCGGCATTTCCATGCGGTGCACCTCGGCGTGCCGCTGCTGCTGGCGCTGGTGCTGCTCGCGGTGTTCGAGACCTCGAACCTCGACCGCTGGATCAGCGACTTCTATTTCGATCCGGCGCTGCCCGGTTTCCCGCTGCGGCGCGACTGGTTCGTCGAGACCGTGATGCACCGCTGGACCAAGTATCCGCTGATACTCCTGGCGCTGGCGCTGCTGGGCGGCTGGCTGGCGTCGTTCCGCTTCGCGGCGCTGCGTGCCCGGCGCCGGGTGTTGCTGTTCCTGGTGCTGGCGATGGGCCTCGGCCCGGCCGCGGTCGGCGGCCTCAAGCAGGTCACCGGCAGGCACTGT
>DASWHF010000063.1:0-8234 GCA_036393295.1 Acidiferrobacterales bacterium | reverse complement strand
AGGCGGGTGGCCGCGTCCGGCAGCGGCTGGCCGTTGGCCTCGGCCGCGGCGGTCAGGGTCACGGTGCCGGGTGCGGCCGGGAGCTTGATCCAGAAGCGCAGTAGCTGCTCGGCGTCGGCCGCGAGATTCAAGGTCCAGCGCAGGGTGTTGCTCTGCACCGCGGCGCTGCCGGCATCGACCGGCGTCACGCCGGCCGGCAGCGTGACGGTGACCGTGACGCCGGTGGCGACGCCGCGGTTGGCGACGACGAGCTCGATCGGCACGACGCCACCGGCGGCGGGCGCGAGCGTGGCCGGCTGGACATGCGCGATCAGCTTCGTCAGCAGCCGCGCGGCGAGGCCCGTCTGGCCGTCGCGCGCGGCGGCGGCGAGCAGGTCGAAGCCGGCGAAGGCCGCGCGGCCCTGGCCGTAGGCGTTCAGGGTCACGGCATCGAGATAGCGTTCCGGATGCCCGTGGCATTCGTCGTCATCGCGCGCGCCGTTGTCGTCCTTGCCATGGTCGTCCTGGCTGAGGAGATTCGGGTCGCGGCAGTCGTCATCGTCACTCTTGCCGGGCGTGCCATCCGTAAGGTAGACACCGGCGCTCGTCGCTGTCAGGCGTTCGATACGCTGCGCCTTGTCGCCCGGGATGAGCGCGAGATGCCCGGTGAGATCGAGCGGACTCGTGACGAGCTCGACGCCGGTGGCATGGCTGACATGGCCGATCGGCTTGATGCCGAGGGCGTCGCGCAGGCGCTCGTGGTGCAGGTTGCGGCTGTCGTGGGCGCCGGCGACGACCAGGCCCTCGCCGCGGAACACGGCCTCGCGCAGTTCCTTCTGCACCGTCTCGGACAGCTTTTCGTGCTCGGCGAGCAGCGCGTAGGCGCTGTAGCCGCCGGTATGGAACTCGCGGGTGAAGTCCTCGGCGGTGTCGGTGATCGTATAGGACCAGCCGGCGGCCGCCAGCAACTGCTCGAGCACGGCACGCTGCGCCGCCAGGCCCGGGGCGTCCTTGGGCCCGTGCGGGTCGCGGTCGTCATACTTGGCGTCGTTCGCGGCCGGCAGCAGGTCGAGACCGGTGATGCCGAATAGGCCGTGCACATCGCCGACCGCGATCGGCTGGCTGCAGCTCGTGTGGATCGGACCGGAGCTGAGCTTGACGGTGCTGCCGTCCATGATCACGGCCTCGACGCTGTACTCGGTTCCCAACTTGGCGCCGGCCGGGGCCGCGGTCAGGCTCACGGTCAGGCGCTGCGCGGTCAGGTCCACGATGGCGAGATCGGCACCGTCGGCGACGGCGTTGGCGTTCACCGGCGCGACGAACGCCGCCAGCGTCGTCGACTCGCGGTCGACCAACACCCCGTGTCTATCGAACACGCGCGCCTCGACGACCGCGGCCGGGCTGAGCGGCGTGGCGAGCAGCGAGCCGAGCTCGAGCCGGGTCACGCCGCGACAGCTCTTGTCATCGTCGTCGTCATTGCCGTGGCGGCCATTGTCGAGCAGGACCAGCAGCCGGCCGGTGCCGGCCGCGCGCAGCGTCAGGTCGACGTCGACGGCCGGCGGCCTGACCACGAAGGGCGCATAGCCCAGCGTCTGGAGCGCGTCACCGAACCGCACCTGGAGCACGCAGGCGTAGTTGCCCGCGGCCAGGCCCTGGCTGCTGAACTGATAGGCGTAGTCGATCGAGGCGCCGGCATCGAGGTCGACGGTCTGGAGCAGCTCGTTGTCGGTCTGGCCGGTGTCGATGTTGACCAGGACGTGATGCACCTCTAGGCCGGTGACCGGCAGATTGCCGCGGTTGGTCAGGGTGGCGGTGCAGACCTGGGTCGCGCCGGGCTCGACCACCGGAAGCTGCGCCACCACCTTGCCGGTCAGCGCGCGCTCGAGATTGAACTCCACGTCGAAGCCGGCCTCGGCACGGGCCAATTCCGCCTGGGTCGCGCCGTCCAGCACCTGACCGACGACGCGGTAATGCGCGACCGGCGCGGCGTTGAGCAGGTACGGCAGCATCATGTCGCGCAGCGATCCCGGCGGGAGCTGGCCGAGTGGGCCGTCCAGGCTGAACACCGGCTGGCCGGCGGCGTCGAGCACGGTCACGCGCAGCACGGCGTCGTCGACGATGGCGTTGGCGGTGACGTTCGCGACCAGGTTCTCGATGTTGACGGTGTCGGTGGTGTGATAGACCGGGCGGTCCGTCGTGGTGCGCAGCCGCACGACCGCCTGCGCGGCGTCGCCGCCGATTATGCGGAACGCGACCTCGCCCGACGCCGCCGGCTGGCCGAGCGCGTTCTTGAGCGTGGCCACGAGCTTGTAGTTGCCGGCCAGCGTCCGGCCGACATCCCAGCTGCTCGTATACGGCTGCTCGCTCAAGCCCGGCACTCCGCTGACGGGAATCGCCGGCAGGTCCGCGACCATGGCGCCGCCGCCGTCGACGATCGCCAGCTCCAGCGTGCCGTCGAAGCTTTGCGTGCTCTCGTTCCTGACCGTCACCGAGATGCCGGCGGTGGCGTCAGCCGGGTACTCGAGCGCATCGAGGACCGGGACGATCGACACGGCGCTGCGCGCGGTCAGCTTGGGAATGGCGATGGGCACGCGCACGTTCTCGCCCGGCGCGAAGCTGTTCTTGAACTCGACATAGGCCTCGTGGGCCATCGGCCGACTCTCGCCTTCGACCAGATTTCGGAACAACAGATTGAGCTGGACCTGCCGGCCGCGGTTGTCGACATCGGACAGCACCCAGACGTATTCGCGGGTGCCGTCGCCGCGGTCGGTGACGCTGGTCGGCGCCGGATCGGTGCTCGACAAATCGACGGTGGTCGAGGTCACGATGTGGACGTCGGCGTCGATGCCGCCGCAAATCACCGGGAAGGAGAAGATCTTGCCGTTGCCGCGGTCGGTCCAGATCAGCAGCCGCTTGCCGAGCCGATCGTAGAACAGCACGTCCATGTCGGCCATGTCCGGATCAATGCTCGGGCCGTACAGCACCTGGCGCACTTCGCCGGTATCGCCGACCAGTTGGACGATGATGTCCTCCTCGCCGGACGCCTTGAACGGCGGCAACTGGATCGGCGCAAACAGCAGATTGTTCGAGCAGTCGGCCGTGACGTTCACGCCCTCGAACTCGAAGCGCGCCTGATTGAAATACAATGCCGCCGCACCGGCGTCCGCCGATATGCGAACGATATTGTTGTTCGAGTTGAGCACGTAGAAGGTCCCGTAGGCGTCTATCGTCAGGCCGAGCGGACCATTCAGCCCCTGGGTGGTCACCAGCTCCACTGTGCCGTCGCTCCGGATGCGCGACAGCCGGTTGGACTGCTCGACGGCATAGACGACGTCGGCGTAATCCACGGCGACCGCCCGCGCCGTGCTTGGCAGCGTCGCCAGCGTGGTCATCGAGCCGTCGACGGTGAACTTCAGGACGTTCCTGGCGCTGACCGCGTAGATGTTGTCCCGGGAGTCCACTGCCAGCCCGTTGCCGACGCTGACGCCGATGACGAAGTTGCTCACCACGCCGGCCGGCGTGATGCGCACGATGCGGTTGGTGTCGGCGGCATAGATGTTGCCCTGGCTGTCGGCGCCGATCGCCCGCCCTTGGGCGCCCGACGCCGCCGCCAGGTGCGTGCCGGCGGGATCGATGCGAGTGATGCTCGTCGAGTCCGCACCTTCGATGCGCAAATAGCCGGTCACAGCCTGATCGCCCGGGAAGGTCTCGGTGTGGGCCAAGGTCAGGGTGGCCTCGGCGTTGGGGCCGACGTGCAGCGAATTGCGCGCGATACCGTCAACCCCGGCGACGGACACCTCCACCTCGAAGTCGCCGCTCACCGTCGGCGTCCAGGCGCCGAAGTCGACAGCCACCGCCTGGCCGTCCAGGCCGAGACCGGGCAAGGCGGCGCTGCGCACCAGGACGACATCGCCCGGCACCACGTCCGGCGCCGTGCTCTGCGCGATCAGCTTGTACACGATGCGCGCGGCGCCGACCGCATAGACGGCTCCGTCATGGCCGGCGATGCCGTTGATCTGGCCCTGCACCACGTCCTGCGTCGGCAACTCAGTCCGCGCGCCCGACGGGTCGAACTGAGCGATCTTGTTGGTCGCGTAGGCGACGAACAGCTGGTCCTGTGTGTCGATAAAGAACCGCGACAAGGTCGGCAGGTCGGGGGCGACCAGCGACAGGGTTCCGTCGGGATTGACGGCATTCACAACCCCGCGCGAGTTGTCGCCGACGTACGGCCGGCCGTCCGCCGCCAAGCCGATGTCGTACAGCGATGCCAGCCCGCTCGCGACCTTTTGGTAATTGCCATCGGCATCGAACCGTAGCAGCGCGCCGGTGGTATCCGCGGACACGTACAACGTGCCGGCGGCATCGCGTACGATGCCCGTGGCGTTGAGCGAGGGGTAGCTCGCCAGCACCACCCCGGTTGTCGAGATCGACGATACCTGCGTACCGCGCGTGACCATGAATCTTCCGTCACCCTCCCGGTGCAAGTAACTGACGTTGGCCACGGTCGCGAAGAGTTCCGTGCGCCCGGCGGCATTGATGCGCAGGATGCCGTTCGGGTAGCTGTTGGCGATGAGCAGGTTGCCGCCGGCGTCGAACAGGATACCGCGCGGATTCACGACGCCGACGAAGCGGTCGAGCGGTCCACCGGTCGCGGCGTACAGCCCGAATTCGTTGCGGGTCCGATCGATCACCGCGATGCCGCCGTCCGCCCGGCGGGCAATGCCGGCAATATTGCTGTAGCCAGCCACGATACTCGTCAGCGTGCCGGTCGCAAGGTCGAGACGCTGCACAGCGGCGGTGCTCGCGACCAGGATCGTCGATCCGGACTCGAAGGCGATACGGTCGAACGCCAGGCTCGCGAGCATCTCCGGCAGGCGGTCCGGTCCCGGAATGCGGACCAGGGTGTTGTTGCCGCGATTGGCGACCAGGACGGCGCCGCCGGCGTCGACCGTCAGGCCGCGCGGCGTCTGCAGGGTCGAAAAGCGCCGGTCGACCGACAGATCGGGATTGAAGCGGACCAGGACACCGGCGGCATCGAGCACCCAGAGGCGACCGGCGGAATCGTACTCGACACCGACCTGACCCTGGATCGACACGACACCCGCAGGCACCGGCCGGGTAACGACACCGGCGGCGTCGATGCGCTGCACCCCGCCGGCGATGCCGACGTAAACCCCGCCTTGTCCATCGTCGGCCAGGGATTGCGGCGAGCTCGCGGTCGCAATCAACGTCTGGCTGCCGTCGACCGCAATGCGCGTCACTGACGCATTGTTGGTGTGCGCCACCCACAGGTCGCCCGATGGCGTAAACAGCATGCCGTAACGGATCGCCCGCGAGACGGTCGCATATTCCCGGAGAGCGCCTCCCGCGTCAATGGCGTGGATCACCGTCCCGCCCAAGGCACTGACCAGAATGTCGCCGCTCGGCGCAATCGCCAGCGCCGCCGGCCGGAAGCTCAGCGTCGCCACCACGGACAGGTCGCCGGACGGACTGACGCGCACGACCTGGCTGCGACCGTACTCCGCCACCAGCAGGTCACCGTTGGCCGCGACGGCAACAGCCTGGGGGTTGCTAAGCCCCGAACCCAGCCGGCTGACGCGTTCGTCGGGCGCCACGCGGGTGATGTGTCCCTGGGTGCTAACGAGATAGAGATTGCCCGCAGCGTCCCGGCGTATGTGGCGCGGCGCAATGAAATTGGCATCGTTGTAAACCGACAACTGACCCGAGGCGCCGACGCGGCGCAGGCGATGCGCGTTCGGCTCGCTCACGACGTGGCCATCGCCGTCCGGCGCGGCGATGAGACTATATGGCGTGGAAAGTCCCGTGGCGAGCACCGTGCGTGCGCCACCCGGCGCAGTCCGCACCACCGACGTGCTTTCGAGTGTGACGAAACCGCCGTCCGCCTCAACCGTGATGGCGCTCGCCGGATTGGTACCGGCCGCCACTTCGCGCACGATGCCGTCCGGGCCGTATTGCACGATGTTGCGCGCACCGGTGTTGGCGACGTAGACATTGCCGGCGGCGTCGGCGGTCACGGCCGATGGCTGGTGGACGGTCCGGCCGACGACCGGCGTGACGTCGCCGCCCGGGGTGATGCTCACGATCTCGCTGGAATTCGAGTTCGACACGATGAAACTGCCGTTCGGCGCCAGCTTGACGTCGTACGGGCCCGCCAGTCCGGTCGCGATCGTCGTCACCGTGCCGTCCGGCGCAACGCGCAACAGGCTGTTCCCGCTGAAGCTCGTGACGTAGACATTGTCGGCCGTGTCGATCGCCAGACCGTAGGGCTGGGCGATGCCGGTCACCCAGCTGGACAAGCCCGCGCCCGGCGTGTAGCGCGCGATGGCGTTTGCGCCGCGGTCGGCGATCAGCACCTCGCCGCGGCTGTTGACCACGATCCCCATCGGTGTCGACAGGCCGGCGCCCACGACGGTGCTGATGTCGCCGCTCGGGTCGATGACGTAAAGCGTATTGCCCGAGCCGCAATAGATCCGGCCGTCCGCGGCCACGCTGATCGCGCGCGTTCCAGTAGGTGCAGTGGCGACGTTGGTGCGGATCCCGCCCGGCGCCACGCGCACGATCGTCCGGGTGCTCTCGAGTACGTAGACGTTGCCCAGGTCGTCCAGATCGACGTCCAACGGTCCGTTGAGCCCATCGGCAAATACACTGGTGTCGCCGGCGGGCGTGATCTTGAACACGCTGCGCGCGCTCGAATCGGCGACATACAGGTTCCCGCCGGCGTCGACGTCCATCGCCTGCGGGGACGCCAGCCCCTGCCCGCTCACCAGGGTCTCGACCGACACCAGGTCCCGGCGGGGATGGTAGCCGGCGTTCTTGAGCGACACGCGCGCCGTGACCGTGGCGGGCCCTATCGGCTGATTGCCCTGGTTCGACAGCGCCGCGCGGATCGCCACCGGGCGATTAGCCGCGAGCTGCGCGATCGGCGGATCGAACTCGGCGCCCCCGCCCAGACGGGTCGTCGGCTCGACCTGCACGTTGGCGCCGCGTTCGGCCAGGAGCTGGCCGCTGGACGCGTCGTAGGCCTGCACGACCACCTGGTAGCCGCCGGGCGCATGGCGCCCGGTGTTCCACGTGACGAAGCCGTCGCGCTCGCCATTGGCGTCCACGGTCAGGAGCGCGGCCGCAGGATCGCCGCCCAGCGGAATCGCGACCGCCGGATACTCGTCGACGATGCCGCCGGCGGCATCGACGATCTTGACGTACAGGCGGACGGTGCGCGGCTGGCTCGCGGTGTTGCGCAGGCCGGCCTTGATCTCCGCCTGGACGAGCGCGGCGTAGCTGGGGCTGTCGGTGGTAACGCCGGTGATATCGAAGTCGGTGCTCGCCGCACGCTGCAGCTGGATGTCGACGCTGGCCGTGCCGTGCGCGGCGAGGCTGACCGGCCCGCTGTTGGTCAGATAGCCGACCGCGCTGGCGCTCAGCGTAAACTGCGTGGTCGCTATCCCCTCGATGCGATAGCTGCCGTCGGCGGCGCTGACGACGCTCGCGCCCTGGGTGCTCACGCTCGCGCCGGCGACCGGCGCACCGGACGCCGCGTCCAGGATCCTGCCGATCACGGTGGTGGTCGTGGGCGTTGCCAGCCGGGTCAGCCGGACCGCGCCGAGATCCACGGTCGCGCCTTCAGGCGCGATCGCGGTGTAAGCGACTGCCTGATAGCCGCTGAAGGACACGGTGATGTCGAGCGTGCCGGCGGTGAGCTGCTCAATCAGGAACCGGCCGGCGCCGTCGGCCGTCGCACTGGCGGACCCCTGGATGGACACCTGCGCACCCGCCAGAGGCGCTCCGCTGTCGGCGTCGACCACCTCACCGATGAGCGTGACCGCCGGATCGGATGGCGTCGTCCCGCTGAGATTCAATGCCGGCGAAAAACTCAACGTGCCGCCGGCGACGACGGTCCCCGCGCCGGTCACGCTGTCATAACCGGCGGCGCTGGCCGCCACCGTCACCGCGCCCGGCGGGCTGACGATCCGGTAGGAGCCGAGAGCGTCGGTGGTCGCGCTCGCCGTAGTCGCGCCGCCCACGTCGATGCGCACGCCCGCCAGCGGCTGACCGCTGGCCGCGTCGACCACAATACCGGTGATGACGCCCACGTCGGGCAGCGCCGTCAGGCGTATGGTGCCGAGATCGACGACTTGCCCGGCCTGCACGGCGGCGGCCTGGGTCGCACCGTTGAAGCCGGCGAGTTGATACCGCAGCGTATACTGGCCGGGGTCGACGTCGGCGAGGGCGAAGCG
>DASWHF010000062.1:0-4166 GCA_036393295.1 Acidiferrobacterales bacterium | reverse complement strand
AGGGCGAGGTCGACCTCGCCATCGGCTACTTTCCCGACCTGGTGCAGAACAACTTCTTCCAGCAGCGCCTTTTCACGCACCACTTCGCCTGCCTGATGCGCGCCGGCCACCCGCTGCACGCGAAGCGCCTGTCGCTCAAGGCGTTCCTCGAGATCGAGCACGCGGTGGTGCACGCCGCCGGGCGCAGCCACGAGCTGTTCGAGCAGTTCCTGGCGAAGAAGCGCATCCGGCGCAAGATCGCGCTGCACACGCCGCACTTCCTCAGCATCCCGATCATCGTGTCGCGCTCGGACCTGATGGCCACCGTGCCGCACGCCCTGGCGCTGTACTTCACGCGCCTGTCGCCGCAGTTCGCGCTCGCCATGCCGCCCTTCGACATGCCGGGCTTCGACGTCAAGCAGCACTGGCACCGCAAGTTCCACCACGACTCGCGCGGCAAGTGGCTGCGCAACCGGGTGGCGGAGCTGTTCAACGACGAGACCGACGAGTGGCGCGTCGACTAGCCGCTCATTCGAGAATCGAATAAGCATCATTCGCGGACCGGGTCTTGAAGGCGCACGGCCGCCGTGTCAGCCTCGCGCCAAGAAGAGGAGGAGACACCATGCAAGCACTTTTCCGTGCGAGCCTGAAGGCCGCGCTCGCGGGTGCCGCGCTCGTTCCGGCCGCGGCCTTTGCCCAGATGACCTGCGCCGAGCTCGGCGCCTGGCTCGAGGCGCAGCCCCACGTGCTGCCCGTCACGCCGACCACCGCGTTCACCACGCTTACCGCGACCGGGGCGAACCCGCGCTGCGAGGCCAACTTCATCTACTCCTCGCGCGGCGGTCCGCAGCACGGCTACGACGAGGGCGAGAACCAGCGCGTGGTGATCCGCGTCGGCCTGCCGCGCAACGAGCTCGACGGCGGCTCGGGCGGCGTGCCGGGAATGGGCGCATGGAACGGCCGTACGCGCGGCTTGGGCGGCGGCGGCTGCGTCGGCTCGGTCGGCGGCGTGACCTCGGCCACCAGCCAGGGCTACGTCGGCTCTTCCACCGACAGCGGGCACGTCGGCGGCAGCTGCCTGTTCGCGCTGCAGCCGACCTCGACGCGGCTCAACGTCGGCCGGCTCAACGACTTCATCGTCGACAGCCTGCGCGCGCAGGTGCGCTGGTCCAAGGCGCTCGCCGCGGTGTATTACGGCGCGGCGCCGGCGCGCAACTACTGGGACGGCTGCTCGACCGGCGGGCGCCAGGGCATGGCGCTCGCGCAGCGCTACCCGGAGGAGCTCGACGGCTGGCTGGTCGGCGCGCCGGCGGTCAACTACGGCCGCTTCCGCCTGGCGCAGCTCTGGGGTCCGATCGCCATGAAGGACCTCGCCGGCGGCCCGATCTCCAGCGCCAAGACCGGCCAGGCCACCGCCTCGGCGATCGCCGCGTGTGACGCCGACGACGGCGTGGTCGACGGCATCCTGCAGGAGCCGCGGCACTGCACCTTCAGCGCGCGCGCCAACGTGTGCGGCGAGCCGACCGCGCCGGCGTCGAACTGCCTCGCGCCGGAGGAGGCTGCGGCGATCGATCTCATCTGGGACGGCCCGCGCAACGCCTACGGGCGCAAGATCTTCCCCGGCCTCTCGCGCGGCGCGACGATCAGCTCGCTCTCCGGCGTGAACCCCTCGCAGACCGCCACCAGCCAACTGCAGTGGAACCACTCCGACGCGAGCGTCGACTGGCGCACGGTCACGCTCGAGAGCTACGGCGAGGAGGCCGAGCTCGGCTCGAACACCACGGGCGACATCATCAACACCATGGACGTGAACCTCGACCGGGTCAGGAACGCGGGCAAGAAGATCCTCATGTGGCACGGCACCACCGACCAGCTGATCACCGACCAGAACTCGGTCGACTACTACGTCCGCGTCGCCGCGCGCTACGGCAAGGGCACGCCGGACTTCGGCGCGCTGCAGCCGTGGTTCCGCTATTTCCGCGCCTCCGGCGTGTCGCATTGCGGCGGGGGTGTGGGGCCGCAGCCGCAGAACCTGTTCAACATCATGGTGAACTGGGTCGAGAACGGCGTCGCGCCGGACCAGATCCTCGCCTCCGGCGGCGGCCGCACGCGGCCGCTGTGCCCGTTCCCGCAGGTCGCGATCTACGACGGCGTCGGAAATCCCAACGAGGCCTCGAGCTGGAGCTGCGGCGGCAACGTGCAGACCAAGCACGCCGTCTGCCAGGGGATCGTGACGAAGTACAAGCACGAGTCCGAGGACGACTCGCAGGCCTACGGCCGCTACAACCCGGCTGCCTGCACCGAAGATTCAAACGTGCCGCTCGAGGGCCAGCCGCGCGCCGCGGTGCTCGCTGCCGACTTCGCGCCCGATCCGGCGGGCGAGGATGCCGCGGTGCAGGGCGATGAATGAGGGACTCATTAACTGATTGAAGGAGGAGTCATGTCCTGCAAGAACTTTTTATTTACAGTGGCGGCGGGTATTGCCCTGACAAGTACCGCAGCAATGGCATCACCTCCAGGCGGGTTCGGGGATCGACTGCCCGACAATGCGAAGGTGGTGAAATGCACCCACGTTCTCGGCTTCAGCCAGACAGCGGACTGGTACATGTCGCCCGTCGGTCGCAGCACCAACCCCAACCAGCCTCCAGAGGCAAATGCGATCTTCGAATCGATCGTCGACGGGGACCGCTGGCAGCTCCAGTGGGCGGGCGGCGCCGGGGTGGATGTCTACGCAAATCCGAATGCCGGGGCCTGGAACGCCAACATCATCTCACCGTGCGTAGAGGACTCCGACCGGCCCGAGCGGCTCGTCTACATGATCAGCGGCCCGCATGGTTTCGATGTCGCCGCGTGGGTGATGGACATCGAGACGGCCCTCGTCAACATCCGGAACAAATTCCCGACGGTGAAGGTTATCGCCCTGCAACCCGTCGTCGGCGCGCCGGTGAATGCGCCGGGAGACATCTGTTTCACGTCGTCCGGAGCCGCCGTCCGGGCGTCGTGGCAAGCGACCCCGATCCTCGAGGCCATCCAGATCGTCGCCGATCTGTACGACGATGTCATCGTCGGTGCGACGACGCGGTTGAGATCGTGCAATCACTACGTGGACAGTCTTGGCCACATTGCGAATGGAATAACGAATAGTCCCAGCGGAGGCGCCACCGCGGCCGTCGATACCGGTCTTTTCTACAGGGACTTCGACTGGAAATAACCGGCCTTGCTTCATTACTGCTTGTTGGAGGAGGATAGCTATGCGTTACGCATCCGTGCGACTCGTCTCACTGACGGCGAGCCTGGCCGGTCTTGCCTTGCTCGCGCCCGCTGCCCATGCAAGCGTGAGCTGCGAGGCGCTTGGCCCCGGCTTGCTGGGAGGCCCGAACGTCAAGTCGGCCACCAGCCAGGTCATCGCGGCGAGCGGACCGAACGCCTCGCACTGCCGGGTGGACATCCTGTACGGCGAGAGCGATGCACAAAACATCAATATCCGCGTCGGGCTGCCGCTCAACGAGCTCGACGGCGGCGCGGGCGGCGTGCAGGGCGCCTGGAACGGCAGGACGCAAGGGATCGGCGGCGGCGGCTGCTCGGGCAGCCTGAACGTCGGCGGCCCGGTGAATGCCGGCTACGTGGGCTCGGGCAACGACACCGGCCACAGCGGCGGCAATTGCGCGCCGGGCGTCAACGAGGACGGCACTTACAACCTGCAGTTCATCAACGACTTCATCCGCAACGGGATGAAGCAGCAGGTGCTCTTCTCGAAGGCGGTCGCACGGAGCTACTACGGGATGAACCCCGCCTACAACTACTGGAACGGCTGCTCGACCGGCGGAAGGCAGGGCTACGTGCTCGCGCAGGAGCTGGGCACCGAGCTCGACGGCATTCTCGCCAACGCCCCGGCGATGTACTGGACGCGCTTCCAGACGGCGCAGATGTGGGGTCAGCTCGTGATGCGGGATCTCCTGGGCGGCCCGATCGCGGCGGCCAAGCTGAACCAGGCGACCACCTCGGCGGTCGCGGCCTGCGATGCGGCCGACGGCGTCGCCGACGGCGTGATCGACGATCCGCGCACATGCAAGTTCAGCGCGCGCGCGAACGTCTGCGGCGAACCGACCGCGCCGGCGACCAGCTGCCTGACTCTGCAGGAGGCGGACGCCATCGATAAGATCTGGGACGGCCCGAGAAACGCGCAA
>DASWHF010000061.1:0-2225 GCA_036393295.1 Acidiferrobacterales bacterium | reverse complement strand
GAGGGCGCGGCTGCGGGCGAGGGCGGAGGCCGTGGCGGCCAGCGTCGTCTGCAGCCCGGGCTCGGGCCAGAGCGCAAAGAACAGCCGGCGGTGCTCAGCAGTCGCGGCCATGCCTGCCCCCGAGTTCTTCTGTCGGGGGGGCCGCTCCCACAAGGCGCTCGAGCAGGCCTTGCAGCGCGGCTTCGGTGGCGGCCGCGCGGATGTCCTCGCGCGTCCCGCCGAATTGCCGCGACTCGACCTCGACCGCGCCGTGCCGCTGCGCCCAGCCGAACCAGACCAGGCCCACGGGCTTTTCCGGCGACCCGCCGCCCGGGCCGGCGATGCCGGTCACGGCCAGGCCCCAGTCGGCGGGCGTCATCACGAGCAGGCCGCGCGCCATCGCCTCACAGCACTCGCGACTCACCGCGCCTGACTGCGCGAGCAGGTCCGGGCCGACGCCGAGCAGTTCCTGTTTGGAGCGGTTGGAATACGTGACGAGGCCGCGCTCGAACCAGTCGGAACTGCCGGCGACGTCGGTCAGGCGCTTGGCGAGCAGGCCGCCCGTGCAGGACTCGGCCACCGCCAAAAAGGCCTGCCGGGCCTTCAGCAGGGCGCCCAGTTCCGCGACCAACGAGCCCATCGTAAGCTCCTGTTCCCATTGCCCGAATGCTGGATTTTCGGCCCCGGGCAACTGTTCATTTAATTGGGTCCCACTTTATACTGTCGCCGCGATAGGCCGGCTGGCGCTCAAATGACAACGCTGATTCGGCTATTTCCGTGCCGCTGACCTGAACGAATCCAGGGGAATGATCTGATGAGCAAAGAAGGCGTGGACGTCGGCCGTCGCCGATTCCTGACGCTGACCACGTCCGTTGTCGGCGCCGTGGGAGCCGGATTCGCCGCCGTCCCGTTCATTGCGTCGCTGCCGCCGAGCGAGCGCGCGAAGGCGCTGGGCGCGCCGGTGACGATCGACATCAGCAAGATGGAGCCCGGCCAGCAGGTCGTTGCCGTGTGGCGGCGCCAGCCGGTGTGGGTCATCCGCCGCACGCCGGAGATGCTCGCGAGCCTCGACAAGGTCGTTGGCCAACTGGCCGATCCCGAGTCCGAAGTGCCGCAGCAGCCGGACTACGCCAGGGGCGCGGCGCGCGCCATCAAGCCCGAGTACATGGTGCTCAAGGGCATCTGCACGCACCTCGGCTGCTCGCCGAAGTTCCGGCCGGAATTCCCGGCGCCGGAGATCGCGGCCGACTGGCAGGGCGGCTTCTTCTGTCCCTGCCACGGCTCCAGGTTCGATCTGTCCGGCCGCGTCTACAAGGGCGTGCCGGCGCCGACCAACCTGCCCGTGCCGCCGCATCGCTACGCGGACGACAGGACCCTCGTCATCGGCGAAGACCAGCCCGAGGGAGTCGCCTGATGGCCATCGTCCCCAATCCGCACAAGACGACCGGCTTCCTGGGCTGGATCGACGACCGCTTCCCGCTGACCAAGATCTGGAAGGATCACATCAGCGAGTACTACGCGCCGAAGAACTTCAACTGGTGGTACACCTACGGCTCGCTGGCGCTGCTGGTGCTGGTGAACCAGCTGCTGACCGGCATCTGGCTGACGATGCACTACAAGCCGGACGAGGCCGCGGCGTTCGATTCGATCGAATACATCATGCGCGACGTGCCGTGGGGCAACATCCTGCGCTACCTGCACTCGACCGGCGCCAGCGCGTTCTTCATCGTGGTCTACCTGCACATGTTCCGCGGGCTGATCTACGGCTCGTCGCGCAAGCCGCGCGAGCTGGTCTGGCTGTTCGGCTGCCTGATCTACCTGGTGCTGATGGCCGAGGCGTTCTGCGGCTACGTCCTGCCGTGGGGCAACATGAGCTACTGGGGCGCCCAGGTGATCATCAACCTGTTCGGCACGGTGCCGTACATCGGCCAGACGCTGGTCGAGACGATCCAGGGCGACTACACGCCGGCCGACGCCACGCTGAACCGGCTGTTCGCGCTGCACGTCGTGGCGCTGCCGATCGTGCTGCTCGGGCTGGTGGTGGCGCACCTGATGGCGCTGCACGAGGTCGGCTCCAACAACCCCGACGGCATCGAGATCAAGAAGCACAAGGATCCCAAGACCGGCATCCCGCTCGACGGCATCCCGTTCCACCCGTATTACACGGTCAAGGACATCGTCGGCGTGGCGGCGTTCCTGTTCGTGTTCTTCATCGTCGTGTTCTTCGTGCCGGACGGCGGCGGCTA
>DASWHF010000060.1:0-10706 GCA_036393295.1 Acidiferrobacterales bacterium | reverse complement strand
GATGGAAGCTCTTCCGATTTTTTGCTTTGATGATGCCTATCAATCCCATTAGCCCTGAACCTAACAACCATGCAGTACCTGATATTGGCACAGGAGCTATAGTCAATTCTGGTGTACAGCAAGCTGATCAAGCGGCGGCCTGCTGACGCCCGGGTTTCGATCCCTTGCGTTTGTCCTCGCTCACGCCGTCGATGAACTTCACGCCGGCGATCACCTCGCCGAGCTGCGCGAAGCCGCGCAGCCTTCGCCAGCTTTGCTCGGCGCACATGGCCAGTTTGTAGGTCAACCCCAACAGCGTCGAGCGCGCCACGCAGCCTTTGGTCCGATCGGTGCGGTGGCGGATGGTGGCGAACGTCGACTCGATCGGGTTGGTGGTGCGCAGGTGTATCCAGTGCTCGGCCGGGAAGTCGTAGAAGGCGAGCAGGGTCTCGCGGTCCTTGGCGAGACACTCGACGGCCTTCGGGTACTTGGCCTGGTGGGCGGTCGTAAAACGATCGACGGCCCGCTCGGCATGCTGGCGGGTGTCGGCCATCCAGATCTCCTGCAGGCCGGCCTTGGCCTTCACCTGGACCGTCTTGGGTGAGATAGTCCTCGAACTCCCGCTGCACGTAGTCCGGCAGCGGCCGGCCCTGCCCGGCCAGGTGGTCAGCGAACACCGGGTAGTGTTGCTCGACGATACGGTAGAGCAGCGTTTGCTCGGGCCGGTGGCGCCGGTAACGGCCAGCCGACCGGTCACCCTCGGCATTCCTTGCCGCGGCGGTGAGAGGCATGATTCGCGTCCTTGCGATACTGGGTTTTCATACAGTCTATCGCCTTGACCGCGAATCACGAAGCCTGGCCACTGAAAGGCCTGGCGAATCGCTGCCAGGACGCGAGCCCCCTACTCCCACTCGATCGTCGCCGGCGGCTTGCCGGAGATGTCGTAGACGACGCGCGAGATGCCCGGGACCTCGTTGATGATGCGCGTCGAGATGTGCCCGAGCACCCCGTACGGCAGGTGCGCCCAGTTGGCGGTCATGAAGTCGACGGTCTCGACCGCGCGCAGCGCCACCACGTACTCGTAGGCGCGCCCGTCGCCGACCACGCCGACCGAGCGCACCGGCAGGAACACGGCGAAGGCCTGGCTGACCTTGTCGTAGAGATCGTTGCGGTAGAGTTCCTCGAGATAGATCGCGTCGGCCTGGCGCAGGATATCGGCGTATTCCTTCTTCACCTCGCCGAGGATGCGCACGCCCAGCCCGGGGCCTGGGAACGGGTGGCGGTAAACCATCTTGTGCGGCAGCCCCAGCTCCTCGCCGATGCGCCGCACCTCGTCCTTGAACAGGTCGCGCAGCGGCTCGAGCAGCTTGAGATGCATCTTCTCCGGCAGGCCGCCGACGTTGTGGTGCGACTTGATGACGTGCGCCTTGCCGGTCTTGGCGCCGGCCGATTCGATGACGTCCGGATAGATCGTGCCCTGCGCGAGCCAGCGTGCGTCGCCGATCCTGGCCGCCTCCTCCTCGAAGATCGTGATGAACATCCGGCCGATGATCTTGCGCTTCTGCTCGGGGTCGGCGACGCCGGCGAGCGCCGAGAGGAAACGCTCCTCGGCATCCACCCGCAGCACCTTGACTCCCATGTGCTCGGCGAACACCGCCATCAGCTCGGTGCCCTCGTTGAGCCGCAGCAGGCCGTTGTCGACGAACACGCAGGTCAGCTGATCGCCGATCGCCCGGTGCAACAAGGCCGCCACCACCGAGGAATCGACGCCGCCCGACAGGCCCAGGATCACCTCGTCGTCGCCGACCTGCTCGCGGATGCGCTGGATGTGATCCTCGATGATATTCCCCGGGGTCCACAGCGAGCCGCAGCCGCAGATCTCGTGCACGAAGCGTCGCAGGATCGCCTGGCCCTGCTTGGTGTGCGTGACCTCGGGATGGAACTGCAGGCCGTAGAGCGCCCGCGCGTCGTCGCCGATGCCGGCGAGCGGCGCGCTGTCGGTCGAGGCGATCGCCTGAAAGCCGGGCGGCAGACTGGCGACGCGGTCGCCGTGGCTCATCCACACGTCGAGCAACCCATGACCCTCGCTGTTCATCGTGTCCTGGATGCCGCTCAACAGGCGCGAATGGCCGCGGGCCCGCACCCGCGCGTAGCCGTACTCGCGCTTGGCCGAGGATTCGACTTCGCCGCCGAGCTGGGCCGCCATCGTCTGCATGCCGTAGCAGATGCCGAGCACCGGCACGCCCAGCTCGAAGATGCCCTGCGGCGCGCGCGGCGTGGTCGTCAGCGTCACCGACTCCGGACCGCCGGAGAGAATGATGCCACGCGGCGCGAACGTCCGGATGTCCGCCATCGGCATGTCGAAGGGGTGCAGTTCGCAGTACACCCCCGCCTCGCGCACGCGGCGGGCGATCAGCTGGGAGTATTGCGCCCCGAAATCGAGGACTAAGATCTTTTCGGAATGGGGGTCCATAAACATAGTAGCAAGTTACAAGTAGCAAGGAAGGGCATTGATTGGTTTTACCTTGCCACTTGCTACTCTCTTTGATAATTCGGTGCTTCCTTCGTCACCATGACGTCATGCACGTGGCTCTCGCGTATACCGGCATTCGTGATGCGCACGAACTGGGTCCGGGTGCGCATCGCCTCCAGATCCGGGCAGCCGGTATAGCCCATGCTGGCGCGCAGGCCGCCCATGAGCTGGTGGATGATGTTCACCATCGGGCCCTTGTAGGGTACGCGCCCCTCGACGCCCTCCGGCACCAGCTTCTCGGCGTTGGCGCCTTCCTGGAAGTAGCGGTCGCTGGAACCCTCGCCCATCGCGCCGAGCGAGCCCATGCCGCGGTAGCTCTTGTACGAACGCCCCTGGTAGATCTCGATCTGGCCGGGAGACTCGTCGGTGCCGGCCAGCAGGCTGCCGACCATCACGGTGTGCGCGCCGGCCGCGATCGCCTTGGCGATGTCGCCGGAGAACCGGATGCCGCCGTCGGCGATCAGCGGCACGCCGCTGCCGGCCAGGGCCTCGGCGACATTGGCGATGGCGCTGACCTGCGGCACGCCGACGCCGGCCACCATGCGCGTCGTGCAGATCGAGCCGGGACCGATGCCGACCTTGACGCCGTCGGCGCCGGCGTCGCGCAAGGCGCGCGCCGCGTCGCCGGTGGCGATATTGCCGCCGATCACCTGCACCTTCGGATGATGCTTCTTGATCCAGGCAACCCGGTCGAGCACGCCCTGGGAATGGCCGTGGGCGGTGTCGACCACGATGACGTCGACCTCGGCCTCGACCAGCTGGGCGACGCGCTCCTCGGTGCCCTGGCCGGTGCCGACCGCGGCGCCGACCAGCAGCCGCCCGGAGGCGTCCTTGGCCGAGTGGGGGTATTCGCTGGACTTCTGGATGTCCTTGACGGTGATCAGGCCTTTCAGGCCGAACTGATCGTCCACCACCAGGATCTTCTCGATGCGGTGCTCGTGCAGCAGCTTGAGGACCTCGTCGCGCGCCGCGCCTTCCTTGACCGTCACCAGCTGCTCCTTGGGCGTCATGATGCGGCTGACCGGCTCGTCGTAGCGGGTCTCGAAGCGCATGTCGCGGCTGGTCACGATGCCGACCAGCTTGCCGTCCTTCGTGACCGGCACGCCGGAGATGCGCTGCGCGCGGGTGAGCTCGAGCACGTCGCGGACGGTGGTGTCGGGCCCGATGGTGATCGGCTCGCTGATCACGCCGCTCTCGAACTTCTTGACCTTGCGGACCTCGGCGGCCTGGCGCTCGGCGCTCAGATTCTTGTGGATGATGCCGAGCCCGCCTTCCTGGGCCAGGCAGATCGCCGCGCGGCCTTCGGTGACGGTGTCCATGGCCGCCGACAGCAGCGGGATGTTTAAGCGGATGGAACGGGTCAGCGGGGTTCGGAGGTCGACGTCCCGGGGCAGCACCTTGGAATGCGCCGGCACCAGAAGGACATCATCGAAAGTGAGGGCTTCTTGGACTATACGCATGCGGTATTATACGGGGCGATCACCCATTCGTAAACCGGGGTGAGAAAATTATAATATTCTGCACGTCGGCGACGACGCAGCGGGCGCCCGGATTATTCCGCAATATGCCAAGGATTCCGCCCAAAAAAGCGGTTGACGATCGCGCCCCGCTGGCATTAAATAACCGGGCGAAACGATCGTCACTCGCTTACCCCATTTGGAGGAGCATTACATGAAAAGAACCGTCTTACTGGCTGCCGTGGCTCTGACTTTCGTCGGCTGCGCCGCGATCCAAGAGGCCCGGGAACTGGACGAGACCATCGCCGCCGCGGAAAAGGAGATCGCCGCGGCCGCCAAGACCGGCCACCTCTGGTCGAATACCGAGGCCAAGCTCAAGGACGCGCAAAAGCTCAAGGACGACGAACCGTCCCAGGCCATGAAGCTCGCCAAGCAGGCGCTGGCCGAGGCCAAGCTGGCGCAGCAGCAGGCGATGGACAACGCCAACGCCAAGCCGCACTTCAACAACTAGCGGGCGCCGTCCGGCGCGCGGGCCAGACCCGCCGGGCCGGACGACACCGCCGACGACAAGGCCGGGGTCTCCCCGGCCTTGTTGTTTTCATCGCCGCTCGTCGTGGCGGGGTTTCCTCCCGCGGCGGTCGGCGTTATGTTCCTCTCCATGCGATCACCTCTGTCTTTGCCCACCGCCCCCGCCGCCGCCGAGCAGCGCGACATCTACACGGTCGCGCGCCTCAACCGCGAGGCCAAGGCGCTCCTGGAAGGCAGCTTCCCGCTGCTGTGGATCGAGGGCGAGATCTCCAACCTGGCGCGCCCGGGCTCCGGGCACCTGTATTTCTCCCTCAAGGACGACCAGGCCCAGGTGCGGTGCGCGCTGTTCCGCGGCAGCCAGCGCGGCCTGACGATACAACCGCGCGACGGCATGCACGTGCTGGTGCGGGCGCGGGTGTCGCTGTACGAGGGCCGCGGCGAGTTCCAGCTCATCGTCGACTATCTCGAGGAGGCCGGTGAAGGCGCGCTGCGCCGCGCCTTCGAGCTGCTCAAGAATCGCCTCGCCGGGGAAGGCCTGTTCGATCCCGCGCACAAAAAGCCACTGCCGCGGCTGCCGAAGCGCATCGGCGTGATCACCTCCCCGACCGGCGCCGCCATCCGCGACATCCTCACCACGCTCAAGCGCCGCTTCCCGGCGATCCCGGTGCTGGTCTACCCGGTGCCGGTCCAGGGCGAGGGCGCCGCGGAGAAGATCGCCGCGACGCTCCGGCTCGCGGTGGCGCGCGGCGACTGCGACGCGCTGATCCTGGCGCGCGGCGGCGGCTCGCTCGAGGACCTGTGGGCGTTCAACGCGGAGAGCGTCGCGCGCGCGATTCATGCCAGCCCCATCCCGGTGGTGGTCGGCGTCGGCCACGAGACCGATTACACCATCGCCGATCTCGCCGCCGACGCGCGCGCGCCGACCCCGACCGCCGCCGCGGAGCTGCTGAGCCCCGACCAGCACGAGTGGCTGGCCGAGTACCGGTACCGCGAACAGCGCCTCGTCCGTCTCATCCGCGACCGGCTGCGCGAGCATGCCCAACGGCTGGACTGGCTGGCCGCGCGCGTCATTCACCCGCGCGAGCGCCTCGGCCGGCTGACCGAGCGCCTGCGGGCGCTCGCGCATCGCCTGCGGCTCGCCGAGAACCGCGCGCGCCATGCCACCGACGCGCGGCTGCGCGTGCTCGGCGCGCGCCTCATGCGCCAGCATCCGGCGGCGCGGCTGCGCGAGCAGCGCCTGCGGCTTTCACACGTCGGCGAACGCCTGGTCACCGGCCTGCGTCAGGCGCAGTCGGGCCGTGACCGGCGCCTGGAGCTGGCGGCGCGGCGCCTCGACGCGCTGAGCCCGCTCGCCACCCTCGGGCGCGGCTATGCCATCGTTCAGCGCGCCACCGATGCCGCGGTCGTGCGCGACGCCGGCACGCTCACGCCCGGCGAGGCCTTGCACGTGCGCCTGGCGCGCGGCGGTTTCGGCTGCCGTGTCGAGGAGATCGATGCGGATGCGGAATGACCGCTGGCTGTCGTGCGTCGCCGCATTCGCCTGCCTCACGCTGGCGCCGGCACCTGCCGCGGCCGACCTGCCGCGCGACAGCCGGGTGCCGGGCGGGGTGGCGGTCGTCGAGCTCGACCCGGCGTCGGCGCCGCCGGTCGTGTATTTCGGCGGCAACCGCGTGCTGGTGATCGAGGACGGCGGCCGCTGGCGGGCGATCGTCGGCCTGCCGCTCGACCTCAAGTCCGGCGATCACGCGCTGACGGTCACCGCCGGCGATGGCGCGCAGCGCGAGCTGCGCGTGAGCGTGCAGGACAAGCAGTACGAGACCCAGCGCCTGACGATACGCAACCGGCGCCAGGTCAACCCGGCACCCGAGGACCTCGCGCGCATCCGTCAAGATGCGCGCGCGATCACCGGCGCCTTCACCACCTGGAGCCCGCGGGCGCCGGTCGATTTCGCCTTCGCGCTGCCGGTCGCGGGCCGGCTCAGCAGCCCGTTCGGGTTGCGCCGGTTCTTCAACGACGAGCCGCGCCAGCCGCACAGCGGGCTGGACATCGCCGCGCCGGTCGGCACGCCGGTGCGGGCCCCGGCACCGGCGGTGGTCGTGGATACCGGCGATTATTTTTTCAACGGCCGCACCGTGTTCCTCGATCACGGCCAGGGGCTGATCACCATGTACAATCACCTGAGCCGCATCGACGTGCGCCCCGGCCAGACCGTGGCGCGCGGCGAAACCCTTGGCGCGGTCGGCATGACCGGCCGCGTCACCGGACCGCACCTGCACTGGACCGTGAGCCTCAACAACAGCCGCGTCGACCCGCTGTTGTTCCTGGCGGAACCGCCGACCGCCGCCGCGCCCGGCGGCGGCGAGGCCACCGGCGGCATGACGGCGCCGGTCGAGCCCGACGCCGCGCGTTAGCCACCTTAAACCCCGCCCGCCATGCCGTCCGGTCCGCATCTGCTGGTCTCGCTGTCGCCGCACGGCTACGGCCATACCGCCCAGACCGCGCCGGTGGTCAATCGCCTGCGCCAGCTGCTGCCCGCTGTGCGTGTCACGCTGCGCACCACGGTGCCCGAGGCGATCCTGCGCGCGCGTTTCGATCCACCCTGGGGACTTGAACGCGAGGCAAGCGACTTCGGCATGGTCATGGCCTCGGCGATCGACGTGCTGGCCGAGGCCAGCGCCGCCGCCTACCGGGAGTTTCACCGCGACTGGGAGGACAAGATCGACGCCGAGGCGGTGCGCCTGCGCGCGCTCGCGCCCGACCTGGTGTTGTCGAACGTCGCCTATCTGCCGCTCGCCGGCGCGGCGCGCGCCGGCCTGCCGGCAGTGGCGCTGTGCTCGCTCAACTGGGCGGACATCCATCACCACTACTGCCACGCCTTTCCCGGCGCGGCGGCGATCGACGCCGAAATCCGCGCCGCCTATCGCAGCGCGCGCGCCTTCCTGAAGGCCGAGCCCGGCATGCCGATGGCCTGGCTCGACCGGCGCGTCGATGTCGGCCCGGTGGCGCGCCTCGGCCGCGACCGGCGCGCCGAGCTCGACGCGCGCCTGGGCCTCACGCCGGGCGAGCGGCTGGTGCTGGTGGCGCCGGGCGGGATACCGATGCGCATCGACATGTCGGCCTGGCCGCGCCTGCCGGGCGTGCGCTGGCTGGTGGAGTCCGCCTGGCACAGCACGCACCCGGATGCGATCGCCCTGCAATCGCTCGACATGCACTTCACCGACTTGCTGCGCTCCTGCGATGCGCTGATCGGCAAACCCGGCTACGGCAGCTTCGCCGAGGCCGCCTGCAACGGCACGCCGGTGCTGTACGTGGCGCGCGGCGACTGGCCCGAGGAACCCTACCTGGTCGACTGGCTGCACCGGCACGGCCGCTGCGCCGAGATCGAACGCGCCCTGTTGGTCAGCGGCGATCTCGAAGAACCGCTCAATCGCCTGTTCGCCCAACCGCGCCCCGCGCCCGTGGCGCCCACCGGCATCGATACCGCGGCGAGCTTCCTCGCGCCATGGCTCGCCGGCGGCGAGCCCTGAACTGTAGGCGGGGCTGGAAGCCCCGCCTACAATTTTATTTTATTTTCTTCTGCAGGCGCCGCAGGCGCTTGCGCTTGGCCTGCTGGCGCGGGGTCAGGGTGTTGCGCCGGCCCTCGTAAGGATTCTCGCCCTGCACGAACTCGATGCGCACCGGCGTGCCCTCGAGCTTCAGCGCCTGGCGGAAGGCGTTCGACAGATAGCGCCGGTAGGCGTCGGGAACCGACTCCACCTGGTTGCCGTGGACGATCAGCCGCGGCGGGTTCCGGCCGCCCTGGTGCACGAACTTGAGCTTGATGCGCCGGCCGCGCACCATCGGCGGCGGGGTCGCGCGCACCGCATCCTGCAGGATGCGATTGAGCCGCGGTGTCGGCAGGGCCTTGCGCGCCGAGACGTAGGCGCGATCGACGGCCGGAAACAGCGCGCCGATGCCGGTGCCGTCGCGCGCCGAGATATAGTGCGTCTTGGCGAAGGCCAGGAACGGCAGGCGCCGTTCGATCTCGCGCCGGATCCAGTCGCGCTGCCCCGCGTCGAGGTCGTCCCACTTGTTCACCGCCAGCACCAGCGAACGGCCCTGCTCGAGGATGTAGCCGGCGAGATTCACGTCCTGCTCGCTCACCTCCTGGCGCGCATCGAGCACCAGGATCACGACGTTGGCCGCGTCGATGGCCTGCAGGCTCTTGACGACCGAGATCTTCTCGACCGCGTCCTCGATGCGGCCGCGACGGCGCACGCCGGCGGTGTCGATGAGGACGTAGTTCCGACCACGGCGTTCGATGGGCACGTGGATGCTGTCGCGGGTGGTGCCGGGCTGGTCGGCGACCACCACGCGCTCTTCGCCGAGCATCGCGTTGACCAGGGTGGATTTTCCAACGTTGGGGCGCCCGGCCACGGCGATGCGCGGCACGTCGTCGTCGACCGCCTCGTCCGGCACGCGCGCCAGCGGCGCCAGTACCCGGTCCATGAGCGGCGTCAGGCCTTGACCGTGGGCGGCCGAGATCGCCAACGGCTCGCCGAGGCCGAGGGCATGGAAATCGGCCACGGCCTGCGCCGCCTCCATGCCCTCGGTCTTGTTGACGGCAACGGTCACCGCGCGACCGCGGCGGCGCAGATCGTCGGCGATCTCGCGGTCCAGGGCATTGGGTCCGGCGCGGCCGTCGACCAGGAAGATCAGCGCGTCGGCCTCGTTGATCGCCTGCTCGACCTGGCCGCGCACCTGCCCGACCATGCCGCCGCCGGCCGCCAGCCCGCCGGTATCCACCACCAGATACGGGCGGTCACCGACCGCGCCCTGGCCGTACTGGCGATCGCGCGTCACCCCCGGCTCGTCCGCCACCAGGGCGTCGCGACTGCGGGTCAGCGCATTGAACAGGGTCGACTTGCCCACGTTGGGGCGGCCGACCACCACCACGACCGGTTTCATCGTCACGGGATTCCAGCGAGCCGCGGTCCCGCGCCGTCAGGGACGGCGCGGGCCCAGCGCCGTCAGCCGGCCGTTCTGGGCGCTGATGAAGACCGTGTCGCCGTCGGCCACCGGTTTCGCCACGATCGGCGCCGATCCCGGACGATGGCGCGCCAGGAAACGGCCGTCATCGCGCGCCAGCCAGTGCACATAGCCTTCGAAGTCGCCGACCACGATACCGAGCGCGGTCGACGCCGGCGCGCTCGGGCGCCGTCCCAGCAGCTTGTCCTGTTTCCAGACCGTGCTGCCGGTGCGAAGATCGAGCGCCCAGACCACGCCCTGGTCGTCGCTGACATAGAGATTGCCGCCATCGGCAACGAGGTCGTTGTAGGTCGAAATCTCGCGCGACCACAACAGCCGGCCGTTCTCCAGATTCAATGCCGCCACGCGCCCCTGATAGGCCGCGGCGTATAAAGTCCGGTCGACCACGATCGGCATGACATCGACATCCACCAGCCGCTCGACCTCGCTGCGCCCGCTGGGCTGGGCCACCGGGATCTCCCATACCAGCCGCCCGTCCCGGAGCTGAAAGGCGGCCAGCTTGCCGCTGGCGAAGCCGCTCAACACCAGTCCGCCGACGGCCAGCGGCGCGCCCGTGCCGCGCAGGCTGAGCGGCGGCTCGCTGCGTTCCTGACTCCACAGTCGCCGGCCGTCGTCGGCATCGAGGCCGGTCAAGCGCCCGTCCGCGGTCTGCACGACGACCACGCCGGCGTCGAGTGCCGGCGGTGCCAGCACCTCGCTCGGGGTCTGACCGACCCAACGCTCGACCCCGCCCGCGGCGTCGAGCGCGATCACCTCGCCCTGGGGCGTACCGACGATCACCAGACCCGCACCCACCGCCGGCGTGCTCGACACCGCGCGATCGAGCTTGGTGCGCCACAGACGTTTGCCGTCCGCCGTCCGATAGGCGCTGACCCGGCCGCGGCGGTCGACGACGTACACGGCATCGCCCGCCAGCGCCGGTCCCAGCCGGTAGAACTGCTTGCCCGGGCCGCTGCCGGCATTGCGCGACCAGTGTTCGACGATGCGCTCGGCCGGCGTGAACTCGACGAGCTCGGCCGGCGGCGTGACGCCCTCGTCGGCCTTGAACCAGCCGAACATGCCGCAACCGCCGAGCAGCGGCAGCACGGCCAGGGCGAGCGCGGCTCTCATGGCGCGTCCGCCCCCAGATCGTCGAGCTTCATCTGCACGATCTGGGCATAGGGCGAGCCGGCGCTCGAGCG
>DASWHF010000059.1:0-32086 GCA_036393295.1 Acidiferrobacterales bacterium | reverse complement strand
TGCTGATCAGTTCAAAGGCGGGCATCTTGTGGGCTCCGTGCGAAATGAGTGTATGGTGGTACCGCTAGGCCGACTATAGCGCACGCCTGCACGAGGAAGAATGGAAAGCTTTTTCAACCGGCCGTGCAGAAATGTTTAGGCATCGCGCCTGAATACCATGTGAGGGCCCGCGATCCCCGCCGCCGCGGGTCCGAAATCGGCTCCCTCGGCCTTGACAAGCGTATCCATACGGATACACTAGAACGATCATCGTCATGCTGATCGGGGGCGACAAGTCCAGCCAGAAGCGTGACATCAAGACCGCGCAACGACTCGCCGGCGAACTGGAAATATGATCCATGAAAAAGTCCAAGCTCAAAATCACGACCCGGGCCAAAAGCAAGTTGCTGCCGTTCGACGCGGCGCGCTACCTCACCGACGACAAGGCGATCGCCGAGTATATGTCCGCCGTGCTGGAAACGGGCGACGCCGATCTGGTCATGGCGGCGCTGCGCGATGTCGCACGCGCGCGCGGCATATCGCAGGTCGCGAAGAACGCCGGCCTGGGGCGCGAAAGCCTGTACAAGGCGCTCGCGCCGGGCGCGAAACCGCGCTTCGATACCGTGTTGAAGCTCGCCCAAGCGTTGGGCCTGCGGCTCTCCGCGCGCGCCGCCTGAGAAATCAATTATAGGGAAACCGACCAATGCACCCGGCAACAACGCCTGAGCCGCCGTACTACGCCGTGATCTTCACGTCGGTCCGGACCGAGGGCGATAACGGTTACGCGGAGATGGCGAAGAGCATGGTCGAGCTTGCCGCGAGGCAGCCCGGCTTCCTCGGCTTCGAGTCGGCGCGGCAGGAAATCGGGATTTCGGTTTCCTATTGGGCCACGCTCGAGGCCATCCAGGCCTGGAAGGAGAACGCCGCTCACCGTCTGGCCCAGAATCGTGCCAAGGACTGGTACAAGACGTTCCGGGTTCGTGTCTGTCGCGTGGAGCGTGAGTATGGTTTTTGAAAACGACTGGATTCTGAAACACTCACGAAGGTGTAGAAAAGCCTGTCTCCATGCTTTATATATAGGGTTGCAGGTTAACGGGAGTCGCCTATGGCCAGGACTATTGAAGACATTGAGCGGGACATCCGGTTGCTCAGCAGAAAGGAGCGGCGAGAGCTTCTTAAGACATTGATCGCCGAACTTGATACCCCATCGGATCCGGGCGCTGAGCGCGCCTGGCTCGAGACATGCCAGCGTCGCTACAAGGAACTTGTCGAAGGGAAAGTCGCGGGTATTCCCGGACCGCTGGTGTTTGAACGGTTGCGTACACGTCTGGGTGGATGAACTACACGTTTCACCCGGAGGCGGAGCAGGAGCTGATCATGGCGGCCGAACCGGGTTACTGGCAGTCTCGAGTTCACGACCGCTAGGGCAGCTCTGAGCAAGGCCATGCCGCAACGCAGCGAGTTTGTGGAATTCGTGATCGAGCAGATGGCTCCCATCGGCAGGCCGCGGGTGCGCGCCATGTTCGGCGGTTACGGCGTTTACCGGGACGACTCGATCTTTGCCATCATCGTTGACGACCGGCTGTACTTCAAGGCGGACGCCGTGACCCGCGCGGAGTTCGAGGCAAAGGGCCTGCGCCCGTTCAGCTACGTTGCGCGCGGCAAACCGGTGACCATGCAGTATTTCGAGGCGCCGCCGGAGGTGTTCGACGAACCGGAGGCCATGTGTGCCTGGGCGCGGAAGGCTTATGAGGCCGCCATCAGGGCGAAGAAGCCCAAACCGCCGGACAAGGCACCGCAGAGCAGGCGCACAAAGCGGCGCGCCGCCACGCATTGAGCGGCGAGGAGGCCCGATGGATCTTCGCGAGCTGGAACGCTATCTCCACGAGCAGATTCCGCTGTCGGCGGCCATGGGCGTCGAGGTCCTGGCGGCGGATCGCACCGGGGTCCGGTTGTCCGCCCCGCTCGCGCCGAATATCAATCATCGTGAGACGGTGTTCGGCGGCAGCGCGTCGGCCGTTGCCATTCTGGCCGCGTGGGCGCTGATTCACGTGCGTTTGACGGAGGAAGGCATCGCGAGTCGCGTCGTGATCCAGCGAAACACCATGCGCTATGAACGCCCGATCGTCGCCGCGTTCGTCGCCTCGTCCGCCATTCAGGACCCGAGGACATGGGAGCAATTCATCAAGGTACTGAAGCGTAAGCACCGGGCCAGAATCTCCGTAACAGCGACGCTGCACTGCGGCGGCGAGAACGTCGGTGAGCTCGAGGGCGATTTCGTCGCCCTGGACGCGCGGCCGGCCTGACCGCGGGTTGCGGCATGCGTCCGCGCGGCGCCGGGGCGGATCGGTCCGCGCCGGCGCGCTATGCTTGATGGACGAGCGCTCTGCACATAGTGCCTTTCGACGGTCCATGATCCGACTCACCAAATCGCTGAACGCCTGGGGAACCCCCGATTTCGAGGACGTCCTCAAGAAGGAAATCGCGCAGCTGGGCGGCGACCAACTGCCCTTGCAGCAGGGTTTGTCGGCCAGCAGCTACGTGGTGGACGGCAGGCTCGACGTGCTGATCAACAGCGCGACCGAAGAGGCGGGCATCATACGCGTCCAGACCGGCATCTTCTACGCGGGGATCATCGCCGGCTGCAGCTGCACCGACGACCCCACGCCGGTCGAGGAGAACAGCGAGTATTGCGAGATCCGGCTCGACATCGACAAGGCGACGGCGGAGACCACCGTCACGCTGTTATAATTGCACCTGGCTTCAGGGAGGAGTCGGAAGCAATCGAGAGTAATTTTCGATCGACTCCGACGCTACCACGACTATCCGTGGTAGTCACGTGAAACAACAACGGCGCATACCCGCCTATGCCAAAAAGAAAGAGAACGAAGCATAAGCCAGGGAGGCGTCAACGCCCATCATTCGTCCCGTCGGCGAAGATCGCCGTTCCGCGCCTGGGCGCGACTCACCCGCGCGAGCGGGTATTCGGCTTGCTGGACCAGGGCGACGACATCCGGCTGATCTGGGTCAGCGGACCGGCCGGGTCGGGAAAGACCACCGCGGTGGCGGGACACCTGCTCGCACGCGGGCGCCGGCATGTGTGGTACCAGCTCGATGCGCGCGATCTCGAGCCCGCCGCTTTCTTCTACTACCTGCGCGCCGCGCTGCAGACCGGTGCGGGCGGTCGCCGCGTCCGGCTGCCGCTGTTCACTCCGGAGTACGCGTTCGGGCTCCCGGCCTTCACGCGCAATTTCTTCGAACTGGCCGCGCGCGCGCTCGCACCGACGGCGGTGCTGGTGTTCGACGATTGGCAGGAGGCGCGCGATGCGGAGTGGCTGACCCAGTGCCTGCTGGCGGCGACCGAGGCGCTCCCGGCCGGCGTGCAGATCATCGTCATCAGCCGCGCGGAGCCGCCGCCGGCGCTGGCGCCGCTGCGCGCCCGGCACGCGATGGCGCAAATCGGCTGGGAGGAGCTCCGACTGCAACCGCCGGAGACGCGCGCGATCGTGCGCCTGTTGGGCGCACCCGCGGCCACCGCCGACCGGCTGCACACGGAGAGCGGCGGCTGGGTGTCAGGGCTGGTGCTGATGCTGGCCGATCCCGGCGCCGACCGGTCAGCCACCGGCGGCGTGGCGGGCGCAGCCAACCCTCAACTCGCTTTCGATTACTTCGCGGCCGAGGTGTTCGGCAAGACCGATCCTGAGACCCGCGAGTTCCTGCTCAAGACCGTGCTGCTGCCGTACATGGAGGCCGAAACCGCCGCCGCGCTCACCGGCAGCTCGCGCGCCGCGCAGCTGCTTGCCAAACTGGCGCGGCGCAACTACTTCACCTTCCGACGCGGTGCGCACAGCTTTCAGCATCACCCGCTGTTCAGACAGTTCCTGCTCATCCAGGCACGGGCACACTTCACCGGGGCCGAGTGGAACGCGCTGCAGCGACGCGCGGCCGGCATCCTCGCCGCGCACGACCTGATCGACGAGGCGGCGGCGCTCATGCTGGCCGCCGGCGATCACGAGGGGCTGGCCGGGCTGCTCGTCCAGCACGCCGCCGGGCTGGTGCGCGCCGGCCGACACCAGGTTCTCGCGCAATGGCTCGCCGCGATGCCGCCGCCGACGCTCGCCGGCACGGCCTGGCTCAGCTACTGGGCGGGCATCGCGTCATTGCCGTTTCGTCCGCACGACAGCCTGGCGCATTTCGACCGCGCGTTCGCCGGCTTCGAGGCGCTGGCCGACGTGGCCGGCGCCTACCTCGCCTGCGCCGGCGCGATGGAGGCGGTGTTCAACGGCATGACCAACCTCGGCCAGGGCGATCCGTGGATCGAGCGGCTCGATTCGCTGATGCAGCGCCACCCCGTGCCGTCGCCCGAAATCGACACCCAGGTAACGGTAACGGTGCTGTTGTTGCTCATGTACCGTCGCCCGCGCGCGGAGCCACTGCGCCACTGGGCCACGCACGCCCGGAAGTTGTGGCGAAGCGTCCGGGACGTCGAGCTGCGCGTCCGGCTCGGCTATGCGCTGGTGTTCTACTACGATTGGTCTGGCCAGCTCGCGGCGGCCGCCACGATGCTGGAGGCCTTGCGCGAGCTGGCCGGCCAGCGCGACGTCTCACCGCTTTCGCGAATCACCACCCGATACGTCGATGGCCACCACAGTTATATGTGCGCCGACGACAGCGGCGGCGTCGAGGCGATTCGCGACGGGCTCACCGTGGCCGAGCAATACGGCGTGCACGTCCTGGACCCCACGCTGCTCGCCGGCGGCGTCTACCTGTCGCTCGATCGCGGAGACCTGTCACAGGCCGACCACCTTCTGGCGCGCATGGCGGCGATCGTGACACGCATCGGCCGCCTCGGTGATTACGCGCACTTCCATGCGCTCGCCGGATGGCGCGCATTGCTCGGCAGCGACGTGGCGCGGGCGCAGGAGGAGGCGGGCACCGCCCTGGAGGCCGCGGTCCAGGCGGGCATGATCTTTCCAGAGGCACTGTGCCGCTATGGCCTGGCGCTGGCGCTTTTGGCGCGCGGCGAAGCGCAAGCCGCCGGGCATGAGCTCGACCGGCTCCGGGATATCGCCGATCAGGCGGGTAGCGCGTTTCTCGAATACATGCACTGCCTCGGTCGCGCCCAGTGCATGCTGGATCGCGACGAGCCGGGCGGCACCGATTGGCTGCGCCAGGCGATGACCATCGGTCGCCGGCAGGACCTGATGCAGACCTTCTGGTGGCACCCGCCGGTGATGGCCAGGCTGTGCGCCACCGCCCTCGAGCGCGGCATCGAGCCCGACTACGTGCGCGCGCTGATTACGCGTCGCCGGCTTCAGCCCCCGCCGGACGCGGTCGCACTGGAACACTGGCCGTTTCCCGTCAAAATCCACACCCTCGCCCGTTTCGCGGTGGAGGTGCGGGACAAGCCGCTGCGCTTTTCCGGCAAGTCGCAGTCCAAACCCCTCGACCTGCTCAAGGCCCTCATCGCCTTCGGCGGCCGCGACGTCAGCATGGAGAAGCTGGCCGGCGCATTGTGGCCTGACGCCGACGGCGACGCCGCGTACCGCAGCCTGATCACCACCTTGCACCGACTGCGCAAGCTGCTGGGCGGGCAGGACGCCATCGCGGTGCACGACGGCAAGCTGCAACTCGATCCCGGTCGCTGCTGGGTCGATGTGTGGGTACTGGAGCGGCTGCTCGACGAGATCGGCGGCGCGCCGCCGGTCGGCGAGCGGCTGGCGGCGCTGGCCGAGGCGTTGCGGTCGAGCTACCCGGGCGCGTTCCTCACCAGCGAGACCGACGCCCCCTGGGCGCTGAGTTACCGCGAACGGCTGCGCAGCCGCACGCTGCGCGCCCTCGAGGTGCTGGCCGGCCGGGCCGGCGGCGCCGGGGAGTGCGAGCTGTCCATGCGCCTATGCCGCCAAGCGCTCGAGGTCGATGACCTCATGGAGTCGTGCTATCAAGACCTGATGTCTTGCTACCTCGCCCAGGACCGCCGCGCCGAGGCCCGGGCGCTGTACGCGCGCTGCCGCGAGGTCTTCGGCGCCGTCGGACTTAAGCCGTCGACGGCGACCGACACGCTGGCGGCGCTGATTGCCGACCCCGATCCCGCCGCCACGGCGGGGCTGTGCCAGCGCTGCCGCTGGCGTAACGCTTAAAGTCCACCGGTCGACCGGGCCGTACCGTGCCCGGCCCTGCCTTCGTGTCCGATCCATCCGGTAATTCCCCGGAATCGACCTGTTACCGATCTGTTACCACCCGCTCGCTAAGGTAGGGCGGTCTGAACCATGGTCCGCGGGGTGGGCGATCTTGAACAGCTACATCGTGCGCATCTACCGGCGCGAGCCCGCGGCCGGATCGGGGCGGCGGGCGCAGGATGCGCCGGTGCTGACCGGCACGGTGGAGGATCCGGACAGCGGGGTGCGCACCGGGTTTCACGGCATCGAGGAGTTGTGGGCGATCCTGGGTGGGACGACCCGCCCGGCCGATTCCCAGCACACGAACAGGGAGTGAGGTCATGCGGTTCCAACGGTGGTGGCTCGTGGCAGTGCTGGTGTCGGCATTGGGGCTCGGTCTCGGTGCCTGCGGCGGCGGGGGCGGCGGGGGTGCGGCACCGCCGCCGGCCGGCAGCAGCAACTGGGACGAGATGAAGTGGGATCAGGACAACTGGTCCTGATCCGATCGGAAGCGATTCACGCGTACACGCATCGCGGGGGATGTGTCATGACCTATAACCGTTATTCGCAAGCGTTGTTCCTGGGGTTGGTTCTCGTCGTGCTCGGCACGCCAGCCGGGGCCGGCGAGGTCACGCTTCCCCACTCCTTCTCCGCCGGCACGCCGGCGGTGGCGGCGGAGGTGAACGCGAACTTCACGGCGGTGAAGGGGGCGGTGGACGACAACGACCAGCGGCTGACGACCGTCGAAACCACCAAGCAGGACCGCGTCACCGGAACCTGCACCGTCGGCGGGTCGGTACGGGCGGTCAATGCCAACGGTTCGGTGGTGTGTCAACACAACGTGGGCATCGGGTACCAAAACAGCACGGTCAATGTCGTCACGCCGATCGCGCAGGCCTTGCAGACTGTCGCCATGGTGTCGATGACCGCGCCGGGCCCCGGATACTTCGTCGTCTCGTTTTCGGCGAACGCGCACTTCAACCACACGCTGAACGTCAACCAGGAGCTGCGTTATGCGATCGTCACCTCGCCGAACGGCAACCCGACCCCGGGTTGGAACAGCTTTCGCATGAACCACGTCATCGGCGCCATGCCGTCGGGACACTACTATCAACCGGCGTCGGTCCAGGTCGTGAAGGAAATTGGCGTCGCCGGTACCGTCACCTTCTATCTGAATGCCTACTCGACCGAGCCCGTCGGCAGCATGCTGATCGATCTCAGCAATTGGAGCCTGAGCGTAATCTTTGTTCCAACTGGCTAAGGGATCAGGACAACTGGTCCTGAGCCGGCCGATATCTACTTGTACAAGCACACGCATAACGGGGGACGTGTCATGACATATACGCAATATTCGCAGGCGCTGATTCTGGGATCGGTTCTGGCGGTGCTCGGTGCACCGGCCGGGGCCGGTGAAGTTACCCTGCCCAATACCTTCACCGCCGGCACACCGGCAGTGGCGGCGCAGGTGAATGCCAACTTCGATGCCGTCAAGGCGGCGGTGGATGACAACAATGGGCGCATAAACACGCTGGAAGGGGTCAATGCCGGTGCGCGCCTCAACACGCTCGAGACCAACGCCGCCAGCCCAGGCATCAGCGGTAATATCACGCTGGTGCCGTCCACGGCCACGGCAGGCAATATCCTGAAGGGAGTCACCCCGTTCCTGCATGACTACGGACACCACAATACCTTCCTCGGCGAGAACGCCGGGAATTTCACTATGAGTGGCGTTGCAAACACCGCCGTCGGCTCCCTGGCGCTCAACAGCAACACATCAGGCCTCAATAATACCGCTATCGGCTATGCGGTGTTGAACGACAATACAACCGGCCATTCCAATACCGCGATCGGTGCTGGTGCGCTCTTGAACAATACAACAGGAGTTGGAAACACTGCTAATGGCGCTGTTGCGCTAAGTCAAAATACGTTTGGCACTGATAATACAGCCATTGGCCACTATGCGCTATATGCCAACAATGGCGGAAGCAACACCGCCATTGGCAGAAGCGCTCTTGCTTTCAACACAAGTGGCGGCGCAAATACTGCTAGCGGATACCTTGCCCTTGTTAACAACACCACTGGCAGCAGTAACACTGCTCTTGGATTCCGGGCCGGATATAACTTTACTACTGGAAACAACAACATTGCCATTGACAACGAGGGAGTCGCGGGCGAGTCCAACACCATCCGCATCGGCGACATCCAGACCCGCGCCTTCATCGCCGGCATCCGCGGAGTGACTACCGCTACTGCCGCGATCCCGGTGTATGTGGGGACCGACGGCCAGCTCGGCACGGTCAGTTCCTCGCGCCGCGTCAAGGACAACATCGCCGACATGGGCAAGGCCAGTGAAGTGCTGATGCAGCTTCGGCCCGTGACCTTCCACTACCAGGCCGACCGCAATCCCAAGGGGCGCACCCTGCAATACGGATTGATCGCCGAGGAGGTGGCCGAGGTGGCCCCGGATCTCGTCGCACGCACGACCAGGGGCGAGATCGAGACCGTCTATTATCAGCACCTCGCACCGATGCTGCTCAATGAGTATCAGAAGCAACAGCGCTCCATCGCCGCTCAGGCGGCGCTGCTGCAGAAGCAGACGACCCACATCACGGCGCTTGAACGGGACCGCCAGACGCAGACCGCGCGCCTGGCCGCGCTCGAGCAGGAGATGCTGCGGATGACGGCGGCGCTGACCCGGCTGCAGCAGCCGGAACGGCTCGCCGCGGTCGATCGGTAGGGGACAGACAGGGGGTGACGTATGCGGTTCCATAGACTGTGGCTGATGACGGTGCTGGTGTCGGCGCTGGGACTCGGTGCTTGCGGAGGCGGCGGGGGCGAGGGCGGGGCGATCAGCCCGCCGCCGACCGTGCAGGCGATCGTTGCCGACCTCGAGTCCGTGATCAATCGGCTGGACGGGCGACTGTCCGCGAGCGCCACCACGGGGTCGACGAATGGCTACGGCTACAATCTGACGGCCGAAGGGTTTGCCTTCTGCCTGCCGGGCGTCCCGACCGCGCCGCCCCAGATTCCCTCGACGTATCCAAACAACGTTTACGGGTGCGAGAACCGTCTGGCCCTGAGTTACACCAGTGTTCTCAGCAGCACACAGTTGACGCTGACCGCCGCCGTCCCGGAGTTGTTCGTCGACTTCTACGGCTCGATCAGCCCGATCACGTCCGGCTTGGAGGGCTACGTTACCGACTCCGATGTTGCCGTGGACATCACATTCGCCATCACGGCGAACGGCGACGGGACCTATACCCTGGATCCGACGGCTGCCCCCATCGTGGCAGTGACGTTCAACGCGCCGGCGGTTTATACGAACAATGCGGCGGTCGACCTCATCGGCGCCTCGGTCGTGGGCATGCTGTCGTCGTACATCGAGACGTCCGTGGAAAGTGCGATTGCGCAAGAGCTGCAGGTTCATGTGCAGTCCGGCGCCGTTCCGAACTTCGTGTTCTGACGAACGGCCGCCGAACGCCGGCCGGCCCCGCGGGGGCGGGCTTCCGAAGGGCGATACCGGCGCGCGCCGCGCCGTCTGTTACCGATCCGTTACCACCCGCGCGTTAAGGTGGCGCCATGGGCGATTCCAGGCGGCAGTCCGGGCCGCCGGTCCCGGGCACGCGAACAGGGGGTGAGGTCATGCGCTACCCACGATGGCGGTTGATAGCGGTGCTGGTATCGGCGCTCGGGCTCGGTGCCTGCGGGGATAAAGGCGCGGCGCCGCCCGCGGACGCCACGACGCCGGATTCCTACGTCCTGTCGATACTCAAAACCGGGGTCGGCAGCGGCACGGTGAGCGGAACCGGGATTTCCTGCGGGGCCGATTGCTCCGAACCCTTTTTGAAAGCCTCCACGGTGATATTGACCGCCACACCCGACAGCGGATCGGCGTTCTCCGGCTGGTCGGGATGCGCCGCGTCGAGCGGCCAAAGCTGCACGGTGGCCCTGGATCAGGATAAGTCGGTGACGGCCACCTTCGGCCACAACATTACCTCCGCAATCGTCATTACCAGCCTGCCGGCAACGAGCACGACCGGCACCTATACGCTGGGCTTTTCGGTGACTGGCTCCGTGCCGACGCCTTACCTCATCCAGGAGGCACCGGACACGAGCTTCTCGCTCGCCAACCGCACGGTATATTCGACGTACGGCACGTCATACAGCTTCAGCAGCAAGCCGGACGGCATCTACTGCTACCAGATAGCGACCAGCATCGTTTCCAGCGCGCCGGCCTGCATCACCGTCGCCCGGCCGACCACGGCGGTGCTGCGCATCACCAACAACACGCGTTACGCGATGATCGACATCCGGCTGAACGGCACCCAGAAGGCCGCCTACCCCTACGGCATCCCGCCGGGCCAGTCCTTCGATTTTCTGTTCGGCTCGTCCGGAACCGTCACGTACAACCTGGGGGTGGGGTTCTACAATTCCGACGGCAGCCGCAACGTCTGGTTCACGGCCAGCGGCTCGACCACCGTCACCGCGGGGCTGACCACGCCCCTGGCCATGCAGAATCCCACGCTCGGCCAGATGCTCACCGGCTTCAATCCGGCCGGGCGCGACTGGACCGGACCGTACTGGTGCTATTCCTGCAATCCGATCCTGGGATATGCCCGGTACCGATTCAACAGCACGGCGGGCTGGAGCTTCTACGACAACGACGTCTTCAAGGCGTCCGGCACCGCGACCCTGGTGTCGTGGCCCGATTACGCCACCGCCATCGGCTTCAAGCTCTGCCCGACCTGCGACACGATCACGCTCTATTATCCGTTCGCGACGTTCTACTACCGCAACGGACCGGCCGACTGGCCCGTGATCGAGTACGTCAGGCAGTAGGCGCGCGCGACATATCCGCGGGTCAGTTCTTCATACCACAAAAAGGAGATAAGCATGAGCGGTAGCAACTTCACGAGAATCGCCGGCGCCGCGCTGGCCACGTCGTTACTGGCGCTCGGCGCAGGCACACCGGTTCAGGCCGGGGACGGCAACACGGTCCGGGCCGGCTTCCTGGTCAACCCGGTCGGCACGGTGGCCATGGTCGAGTACGAGCACCTGCTGGGCAGCAAGGCCTCGATCGGCGCGCGTCTCGGCTACATCGACTACGACTACAAGGACGGCAGCTACCGCGAGGTCGGCGACGGCCCCGGCATCGAGTTCCTCGGGCGCTTCTACCCCCAGGGCAAGGGTCACGAGGGATTCTATGTCGGCGGCGCGATCGGGCTGTGGCGCCCGAGCTGGCGCTGGACCGATCCCTTCGACACCCCGACCTCGGACACCGGGACCTCGTCGACGATCGACGTCAATTTCAACATCGGCTGGAAGATCCCGCTCGGCACCAAGCGCGTCTATCTCGATCCGCACTTCGCCATCGGCAACTTCTTCTCGCTGTCGAGCGACGACACCGCGAATCTCGGCTTCTACGCCGCCGCCGGGCTGTCGGTCGGCATGGTGTTCTGACCGCGGTGCATATCTCAAGCCGGGGCGCGCGCAGTCGCGCGCCCTCCTGCGTGTTCGGCGGCCGCGAGGCCGCCTTTTTTCGTCGGCCCGGTCAGAGCTTGCCGATGACGTTGATGAAGACACCGTGGCTGGTGAAGCTCAAGTCCGTCAGGTCGTCGGAGAAATCGGTGAAGTTGTAGCCGATGCCGGCCTTGATGTGATTGCCCAGGTGCCGGTACAGGCCCAGCAGCACGCCGCTGCGCGCGTCCTGCGCATCCGGCAGGTCGAGCAGGCGAAACTCGGTCATGGCGTCCCAGCGGCGCACGAACTCCCAGTCGAGGCGGACGATGTAGAGGCTCGCGCGGCTGTCGAAGAACTCCGGATCCTCCCGCTCGAGACTGAGCTGCCCCAGGCGGTAGGCGTACTTGCCGCCCAGGGTCCAGCGCCGCGTCAGGTCGTAGACGAAGTCGAACGAGAACACGTGGCTCTTCTGCACGAAGTCCGCCGCGGTGCTCAGCCCGGCGACCTGGTCGGTCACCGGCAGATTGTAGAAGTACGTGTACTTGACCAGGGTATTCAGGCGGTCGTGGCTCACCGGCCGGTAGCCGTAGCCCATGACCGCTTCCAGGTAATTGCCGTCGTAGAACTCGCCCAACGAGCTCTCGCTCCTGGCATAGTTCAGCTTGGCGAGGAAGCGCCAGGCCGGGCTGATCTGGTATTTCAGGTTGTTCTTGGTCAGCCAGGTGTTGCGCTCGGAGAACGACAGGTCCGGGTTCTGCAGCGTGTCAGTGCGATACTCGAAGGCGCTGTAGAGCTTGATGGCGTCGAAGCCGTAACCGATGCGCAGCCCGGCGCCGCTGCGCTCGATGCTGGCGCCGGTCTTGGGGTCGCGCAGCGTGCCGGCGTCGAGGCTGGCGCCGAAGTTCCAGCGGTCGTCCGGCGCGAGGTCGACGCCGGTGGAGTGCGTGAGGCCGGTCGGCACGTCGCCGTGACTGTAGCGCTCCTCGACGTAGACGCTGGCGGTGTCAGTGAAACGCGACTTGACGCCGGTGATCGCGTTGCCCTGCTTCGCCCGCAGGCCGTTGTCGGTGGTCTCGTTCTCCAGCGCGTAGGTCACGTAGGTCGTGGTCCGGTCGGAGTACAGGTACTCGGTGCCGAGCTTGCCGGCGGCGCCGAGATCGCCGGAGGACGCCTCGGCGCTCACCCGGAAGCGGTCGCTGATGCGGTAGGATCCGCCCGTTCCCACCCGCCCATTCTCCTCGCGGTTGCCGCTGGTCTTCACCGTATCCTGGACGTACCCGTAGGCGAGCCACTTCTCGCGCGAGTCATAGGTCGCGCGCACCACGGCGTCGGTGCGGTCGCCCTGCACCTGGGTCAGCGGCACCACCGGCGAGCTGTCGGTGCGGCTGTCGACGCGCGCGCCGCCGCTCAGCAGCCAGTGGTCGGTCAGTTGATAGCCGAGATCGAGCTCGCCGGCGCTGGTGCTGAGCCCCTGATCCCGGACGACCCGGTCGGCCTTGGCGCTGACCTGCCAGCGCTGCGCGAGCTGCATCCTGAGCGAGCCGCCGGCCTGCTCGGTGTCGGTGGTGGTCAACAGGCCGGGCGCGGAATAGCCGGCGTCGAGGCTCTGGCTGTACAGCGTCAGCCGGCCGTCGGCGCCGCTGACGACGTCGCCGAGGCCGACGCTGGCGTCGACGCGCGAGGCGCTGGCGCTGATATTGTCGCCGCTCAGGGTGCCGACCGGCGAGAAACTGAAGCCGCCGTCGTTCGATTCCAACGCCCCCAGGCCTGGGCCCTCACTGTTCGATCCGGCGAGCTTGATCCAGGTGTCGGCGCTCAGGCGCAGCGTGAGGTCGGCGGCGCTCAGGCTGTTCTCGGTGCCCGCCTCCTCGCTCTGGTCCGCGGTGAAGCCCAGCTTGACGTGGTCGCCCAGCCACAGATGGGTGCGGCCGCCGGTCGCCAGCGTCTCGAGCTCGGTGAAGCCCGGCGTGAACTCGTAACGGGCCACCAGGTAGACCGGATGGCCGCCGGCGGCGTCGCTCGCGACCAGCAGGTCGTCGCTCGCGGTGGGCGCCAGCGGCTCGGAGAGCACGATGCGGCCCTGGAGGTAGTCGATGTCGTAATCGAGCACCGGCGTGAGGTTCTTCACGCCGATCACGATGCCGGAATCCTTGTCGCGCACTTCGACGCGCACCCGCTCCGAGCCCTGCAGCAGGTCCTGGTGACGCAGGAAGTACAGCGAGCCGCCGGTGGCGGCGAACTCGTCGCGCCCGGCGACGGTGCCGGGCTCGGCGGCGAAGCCGTCGATCATGAAGCGCTGCTCGCCGAAGCTGGTGGTGGCCCGGGTCTGGTAGTGCAGGTTGGCGCCGTACAGGCCGCGGTCGACGTGCGCCAGCTCGTTGTCGGTGTAGCCGATCTTGAAGTTGCCCCACAGGCCGTAGTTCAGGTCCTTGCGCAGCTTGACGTAGAACTTGCCGAGCGTCGGCGCGCCCTCCTCCACCGTGCCGTCGTCGCCGTAGGTTGGGTAGTAATAGTCGGGGTCGATCCGCCGGAACAGCGCGCCGGGCGACTTGTCCAGGAAATTGCTGAACAGGTCCTCGGCCGGCCCCTCCAGGGTGTCGGCGCTCGCGGTCAGGCCCCAGCCGTTGCCGAACTTGCCATGGGTATAGAAGGCCAGCCGGCCGTCGACGTTCAGCTCGTTGTTGTAGTGCGTCTCGTCGCCGGTCACCAGGCGCGCCGGCCCGTCGGTCTTGTCGCGCGCCAGCGTGACATCGGCGATGCCGACGTAGAACCAGTCGTTGCGGCTGAGCTCGAGGTCGCGCCAGAACAGCTCGCCGCTGCCCGACAGGTCGAGCACCGACACCTCCACCGTGTGCTTGCCGGACGGCAGTATCTCCTCGACCGCGAACCGGCCCTCCGCGTCCACCGGCGCCCCGCGCCCGGCGACCCACACCGTGTGCCCGGCCGGGATGCGGCTGCCGGTGACCTTGACGGTCCCGCCGCGCTTGGCGATGTTCTCGACGGCGATGCGCGTCTCGCCGTAGCCGACCAGCAGTTCCTGGTCGGTCTCCGATTCCGGCGCCGGCGACTCCAGCGCGTCGACCACCCACAGGGCCTGCGGCCGGGTCTCGTCGTAGTTGTTGTCCTGGCCGTAGACGCGCAACACGTACTGCAGCTCGCGGCGCGGCGCCTCGGCATGCGGGAAGTCCGCCAGCCATTCGGTGTCGCCCAGGCTCGGGACCTCGATCACCGCCAGCGGCGTGTCGCGCACCGACTGCCCGGCGTCGAAGACGCGGATCTCGGCGCGGGCAATGAGGCTGGGGTAATTCGTATAGGTGCGGAACCGCAGCAGGTTGTCCGGCAGCTCGGTGTCCGGGTCGTCCCGGTAGCGCACGGTGGTCGGCCAGGCGGTCACGTTCAGCCGCGGCTTGATCTCGAGATTGTCGAAGTTGAGCCGGATATCGGCCTTGTCCAGGGCGACGTCGGTGCAGCGCTGGATGTCGGCGATGCCCTTGTTCGGATCGTCGACCGGCTTGCCGTCGACCGTGATGCGCATGTCGTTCAGGGCCAGCGGGTCCTTGGGCGCAACCTCGCGGGTGAGGCGGGTGATGTCGAGCCCTTCGTGGTCGTCGAGCAGCGCCAGCTCGTCGTAGACGACCTCGACCTCGACGCGGGAGATATCCGACTGCACGAAGCCGGCGTTGACCACGTCGTCCGACTGGACGTAGCCGCGGCCCTCGGACTCCGCCTGCGCGTCGCCGAGCTTGAGCTCGGCCTTCACCGCGTCCATGGCCCGCCGCGCGCGCGACGCCGACAGGCCGATGTCGTCGCCGTAGACCATGGCGGTGCGCCGGTCGAGACGCTCGTTGCTGGTGTAGCCGATGAAGCGCAGGCGCACGTTGGCCTTGTCGCTGATCTCCGCCATGATGTTACGCAGGCGATCCGAATACCCCACCGGGATCACCGGCTTGCCGGCCTCGAACAGTATCGGGTTGACGCCGCCCGACGGCGAGACGTAGACCCGGGTCACGGTGTCGGCGCCGGCGGCCTCGGGACAGATCTGCGGCTCGTCCGGCAGCTGCTGCAAGGCGTCGTCGTGCCAAAACTCGATCTCGACGCGCCGGTTGAGGGCGCGCCCCTGCTCGGTGTCGTTGGAGGTCACGGGCCGCGCGGCACCGTGGCCGTCGACCTCGACCGCCGCGGACGGGAGCTTCAACGCGTCCTGCACCGCGAGCGCCACGCGCCGCGCGCGGGCCTTCGACAGGCTGAGATGGTTGCCGTAGATGCGTTCGTCGCGGTCGACGAGCGGCAGGCTGTCGGTGTGGCCGATGAACCGGACCACGACGTTGCCCTTGCCGCGCAGATCGTGGAGCGCCTGGGCGATCTTCTGATGAAAGCCGTCCGGAATGCCCATGGTCTCGTCGTCGAAGTGCAGCGGCGCCACCACGTTCCGGATGCGCGCGCGCCGGGCATGGCCTTCCTTGTAGCGCAGCATGCACATGGTCTCGACGCGGCAGACCTTGATGCGGTTGATCTCCTCGGAGACGACCACTTCCTGCTCGACCAGCTTCTCGCCGATCTCGTCGTACCAGACCTCGACCTCCACGCGGCGGTTCAGCGCCCGGCCCGCCTCGGTCGCGTTGCTCGCCACCGGCCGCGACTCGCCCAGCCCTTCGTACGAGATGGATTCCGGCGGGAGATCGAGCGCGTCCTTGAAGAACTCGGCCACGGTGCCGGCACGGTCGCGCGACAGCCCGAGGTTGTCGCCGTACTTCGCCAGGGCCTCGCCGGCCAGCCTCTTGTTATCGGCGTGGCCGACGAAGTGCAGCCTGACGTTGCGACGGCCCTTCATGCGTTCGAGCACGTCGCGCAGCAGCCCGATGTAGTGCTCGGGGATGTCCGCCTGCGCCGATCCGAAGCGGATCGGAGGCACGACGTTGTGCAGCTTCACCGTCTTGACGTCCTGGGCCATGACCTGCTGCACCTCGATCGTGTCGCCCTGCTGGTCGTCGTCTTCGGTCTTCTTCCAGATCGTGCGCGGCTCGTCCGCGCCCTCCTGCCGTTCGACCGTCGCGCCGAGCGCCGCGGGCTCGATCACCGCCGGTCCCGGCGGCGGCTGCGCGTCGGTCTCGGCGCCGGCCGCGACCGTGGCGAAGCAGGCGAGCAGCAGGCAGGCGGCCCGGCGCAGCGCGCCGAGGCGCTCCGGCGGCGCCGTCGGGCGTTTGCGCCCGCCGCCCTGGCAATCGGCGCTAATCATGGGAAATGGCCTTGCGCTTGGGCGGCGCGCCGCGGCGCCAGTAGATCTCGGTTTCAATCGTCAGCGCATAGCTGCGGTTGTCCGCCTTCCACCGGTCGGCCAGCATCTGCTTGATGACGTTCAGGCGCCGCGTGACCAGCCGCTCGCCCTCGACGTCGCCGAGGTAGGAGATGCGCAGCACCGACGGCGCCTTGCGCAGCTCGGCCAGGAGCAGGTCGATGCGCGGCTTCCACTGCGGCCGCAGCTCGACGGTGCCAGGCTCGAACACCGCATTGGCGATGTCGAGGCGCACCACCCGGTGCAGGGCGGCGCCGAAGTTGAACTTGATCATTTTGCCGCGCGTGGCGCGCTTGACCAGCGGGTTCGCAGTCGTCAGGCGATAGCCGCTCGGCAGCGAGCGATCGTCGAGCTTCAGGATGTAGTTGCTGCCGCGGTCCTCGTTCGGCACCACCGCGCAGGTGATGTGGTAGCGGCCATACTGGTCGGTCCTGGCGATCAGGCCGCGCGCGCTGACGACGCGCACGCCGGCCAGGCCCGGCTCGTCCGGATCCTGGTGGCCGTTGGCGTTGGCGTCGTCGAACACCTTGCCAATGACGTCGGTACAGTCGAAGGTCGGGTCGGGCACGACGCGCACCGTGGCGGTGGCCTCGGCGCTGCTGTTGCCCGGCGCGCCGCTGGCGACGACACGCACGCGGTTGACATACTCGCCCTCGCCGACGCCGGCGCCGACCACCAGCAGCAGCTTGAAGGTGTAGGTGGTCTCGCCGGCCAGCGTCAGGTTGTCCCAGCGCAGGTCGCGGCCGACGAGCGTCGGCTCGCTGGCGACGCCGTCGAGCTGGGCGGAGTTCTCGATGTACTTGAAGCCGGGCGGCAGGCTGTCGATGACCGTCAGGTTCGGTATCGCCCCCTGCAGGAGGTTGCGCACCGTGATGGTGTAGGGCACCAGCTGGCCGCGCGTGACGTTGGTCAGCGGCGTGGTCTTGCTGACGGTCAGCGCCGTGGCGAGCTCCGGATCGAGCGGGATGTGGTTGTTGAACAACTGGCTGTCGTTCGGCGCCGGGCTGTCGTCGAGCGTGACGTGGAGGTAATACGTGGTCGCCGGCGACGGCGCCGGGACGCTCACCGGCGGCGCGAACTCCGAGACCACGGCCTCGCAGTAGCCGGTCGGCGGCGCCGGGGCGATGGCGTCGGCGCTGCACAGCGGCACCGAGTAGGCCGGCGTGGTCGCGCTGCTGGCCGGCGGTACCAGCGCCGACGGTGGCGTGTCGAAGGCCGTGCCCGGCGGCGTCACGCGAATGAGATAATCGGCGCCCGGCGGGCAGGCGGCGTCACTGAAGTTCAGGTCGAACTTGTAGTAGCCGGATCCCAGCGTCACCTGGCCCTGTTGTGCCGGATCGTCGAAACAGCCGGGAGGCAAGGCGGCCTGGCCGGGCATCGACAACAGGGTCAGCACCGTCCCGGCCACCGGCGTGCGCAGGACGGCGTTGTAGACGACGCCGTCGGGATCGATCGGCAGGTTCAGATCCGGCACGTAGGCGATGTCCACTTCGATGTCGCTGATCTGCTGCAACTCATCGGTGAACACACGCGGGACCGCGGGCGGCGGAACCGGGACCGAAAACTCGGAATTGGCGAGCCCCAACTTCGCGGTGCTGGCGCCGGCACCCGGGGCGCTGAAACGCAGCTGATAACGGAACGTCGTGCCGCCGTTGGATGGAACCACCAATTGATATACGCCGTTGGCGTCCGTGACCGTCGCGCCGATCTGCACCGGGGCGCTCGCCGGACTGGTGTTGTAGCGGAAGACCTGCACGCTCCAGCCGGCGAGCGACAGCTCGGGCGGATCCAGAAGGTTGTCGAAATCCGCGTCGTGCCAGGCGGTGCCGGTCAGCAGCGCGTTGCCGACGACCGCGCCGATGACGATCGAGACGCTGGCCGAGGCGCTCTGCGGATTCGCCGCGTCCCAGGTGACGGTGGCGGTATTGGTGATGGTCGCGCCGGTCGTGCCGCTGTCGATGGTCACGCGGTAGCGCAGCTCCGCGATCCCGCCGGCGGGCAGGTCGCCGTAGGTCGCCCCGTAGTCGGCGGTGATGTCGCTCGCCGTCATGGTTACGCCGGCGGCCGCGCCGTTGAGCGTGCCCGAGCCGGCGACGTAGGACAGCGTGAACTGCGGCGAGATCGGCAGGACGTCGGTGATCACCACGCTGTCGACCGCCACGGTGCTGATGTTGCGCACCTGCACGACATACTCGAGCACGGCGCCGACGATCGCCGGGCCGCCGCCGACCACCGCGACCTGCTTGGTGATGGTCAGGCGCTGGGCGTCGCCGACCACGACCTGGGTCGGCTGGTAGCCGTTGCCCGGGTTGCCGTCGGCGTCGGTGAGCTGCGGCCCCAGCTCGTTGCTCTCGACCGTGCCCTGGTTGCTGATGATGGTGCCGTCGGGCGTGCCGGCATTGACCTGGGCGTCGAAAATCGCGACCGCCGTGCCGCCCGGCGACAGCGTGCCGGCACCGGGCAGCGGCAGCGGCGGCGTCAGATCCGAAGAGCTGATGGCGACCCCGCCGGGCGGCAGCGGCGGGAACGGGCCGAGTATCGGGATCCCGTTCAGCTGGAAGGAATTGGCGACGTAGGTCGTGTCGTTCGGCAGATTGTCAGTGAGCGTCACACCGGTCGCCGGCAGCGCGCCGAAATTGGTGATCGTGAAGGTGTAGCGCAGCACGTCGCCCGGATCGACCTGGCCCGGAGTGCCGCCATCCACCTGCAGCGCGGCGGTCTTGATCGTGTAGATGAACGGCGCGTCGCCGACCACGTCGAGCGTCGGGTCGTTGATCGCCGGCGTCGCCGGATCGTCGGAGGGCTCCTCGGGCGCCGGATCCGGGTTGCCGGAACCGTCGGTGCCGAAGCCGTTGACGAAGCCCTGGTTCGAGATGACCGTGCCGTTGGCGACATTGGCGTTGATCACCACGTCGAAGGTGACGGTCGCGACATTGTCCGTGGTCGGGCCGGCGTCGGCGCGCATCGCGCCCGGGGTCGGATCCTCCGGCGCATTGATCGGGAAGTTGGACTCGAACGGCGACACGCCCGGCGACGGGTCGGGCACCGGCGCGCCGTTCAGCGTGGCGCTGCCGGGGACATAGGTGGTGTTGGCCGGGATCAGGTCGCGGAAGGTCGCGCCGGTCGCGTGCTCGGTGCCGATGTTCTTGATCGTGATGGTGTAACGCAGCGTGTCGCCCGGATTCAGGATCGCCGGATCGCCGGTCAGGTCGTCCGAGGTCTTGCGCACGTCGAAGAACGGCGCGGACGCGATCTGCACCGACGTCGGATCCTCGTCGCCGATGATGCCCGGGTTCTCGACGCCGTTCAGGATCGGGTCGTCGCTCACCGCGAGCAGCTCGCCGTTGGCGAAGATCTGCGCCTGATCCGGAACCACCGTGCCGTTGGGAATCACCGGCACCAACGTGGCCCGGAACACGATGGTCACGGTGTCGGCCCCGCCGGCGGCCGCCACGCTCAGGTCGCTCAAGTCCACCAGGCCGGTGCCGTTGGTGCCGCCGGTGGGATTGGTGTTGTTGGTGAAGCCGCTACCCGTCACCGAGTCCAGCACCAGACTGCCGGCCACGAACATGGGCGAGGCGTTCAACCGGTCCAGCTCATCGGCGACCCGCAGGTTCGCGACCGGCCGGTTGCTGATGTTCTGAATGCGGACGGTGTAGCGCAGCTCGTCGCCCGGGCTCGCGCTCAGCAGGGCCGGCGAGGCCGGCTGCGACTGCCCGGTCGTGACGTTGAACACGGTCTTTTCGAAGCGCAGCGGCCGGATGCCGGTGGTGGTCGCGGTGACCGGACCGACACAGTAATCGTTCGGGGCGGTGATGGTGGGGCAGCCGTCGCCGGTACGCTCATCCGGGCTGGCATCGTCGAGCGAGGTCCAGTCGGCGGTGACTCCGTTCTCGATCAAACCGCCCGGATCGGGAATCGCCTGCACCGTGACCCGATAGGTCAGGATCAGGGTCTCGCCGACCGGAATATCCAGGTCGTCGTCGCCGATGCCGCGGCCCCAGTTCAGCGGACCCGCGGTGTCGCCGCCCGGTGTCGGATCGAACGTCGCGAGCGGCACGCCGTTGATCGTGACCGTCGGCGTGAAGCCGGTGTTGCGCACGACGCCGGCCGGCAGGGTGTCGACGATGTTGAGGTCGAAGGCCGTCGACGTGCCGGCATTGGTGAGGATCACCTGGTATTCGAGCGTATCGCCGACGACCGGCGCATCGCCCGGCGAGGTGATGTTCGAGACGGTCTTGGCCAGGGTCAGCAGCGGTTCGACCACCGTGATGGCGGGCGCCGTCGCGCTGACGGTCTGGGTGAGACCGGTCTCGCCATGGGTGTAGCTGACGGTGACGACGTTCTGCAGGACGTCGCCGGCGTCGGTGGTCAGGTCGTTGTTGACGCGCGCGTAGTAACTGATGCGGATCGCCGGGGTGATGGCGTTGGTGGCGGTATCGTTCTCCGTGTCCGTGACGACGGTGCCGATGTTCCACACCGCGGTGCCGGTCGTGTTGTCGGTCGGGACGGCCGGGAGGGGGCCGAAGGCGCTCTCGTCGGGCGCCTGGCCGTTGATGCTCGCGATACCGACGAAGGTGTAAGTGATGTCGTAAGTCGCGTTGTGCGCGAGCGCGTAAGTGATACCGCTGGCGTCGAGGGCATCGCTCACGCTGACGTTATTGCTCACGCCCTCGGGCAGCAGGATCTCGATCTGGAACTGCTTGTAGGCACCGATGGTCGGGATGACGGCCGGCGACAGGTCGGTCTTGGATACGCTCAGCGCCGGCACCGTGGCGGCGGCGGTTGCCGTGGTTTCGTAATCGTTGATCGGGTCGCCGAGATTCGGCAGCGCGCCGTTGCGCAGGCCGGTATCGCTGCCGTCGGCGCCGATCAGGCCGGTGCCGTTGAGGGCGGTGGTCTGGCCCGGCAGTGAGGTCCAACTGGCCTCGAGGGTGTTGTCGAGGATCTCCTGCGGCTGCACGCCCGGCTCGACCCGCACCTCGAAGGTGAAGCTGCGCGTGGCGCCGGGGGCGATGGCGAAGTCCGGGTTCGCCGGGTTCCAGCTGAAGATCGGCCGGTTGGCGCCGAGCGTGACGGTGTCGACGTTGTCGGGCGGATCGAGGCCGCTGACGTTGCCGAGGTAAGTCAGATTGGCGACTGCCGCCAGGTCGTCGAGCACGCGCAGGTTGTAGGCCGTGATCGTGCCGGTGTTGGTGGCGGTAACGGTGACGGTCAGCACGTCGCTGGCGTCGGCATTGGCGACCGAGAAGGCCTTGGTGAGCGCGATGACCGGCTCGCGCACCACGATCGACGCCTCGCCGATAGTAAGCGTCACCGGCGCGCCGTTCTGGTCGACATAGCTCGCCGTGACGCTGGTCGAGGCGCCGCCGTTGCGCAACACGTCGCCCTCGTTGTTACCGGCCGTGTTGTCGACCCGGGCGATGAAGCGGATCGCGAAGTCGTAGCGGTTGTTGACCGTGCCCTGGGTCACGCGCTGGTCGCCGAAGTTCCACTCGACCAGGTCGTCGGCGCAGGTCGGCGTGAAGCTGCCGCCCGGGCTGAAACCGGCCGCGGCGTACGGCGGCGCGTCGAGATCGACCACCGGCGCCTCGACGCAGCGCATGCCGGCCGGCAGTTCGTCGCGCACCACGAAGTTCCGCAACAGCGCCACCGGCAGCGAGACGACCAGCTCGTACTCGACCTCCTCGCCGATCGCCACCGGCTGCGGCGCGCTGCCGGTGATCGCGGTGTTCGACAGCCGGGTAATGGCCTTCGGCTCGGTCACCACCGGAATGATCTCCACCGTCGAGGTCGCGGCCGGCGAGGTGTAGACGCGCGCGCCGCCGATGTCGCTGTTCGGCCGCTGCGGCGCGGTCTGGTTGCCGAACGCGTTCTCCAGGCTGTCGTAGCTGGCGGTGACGCTGTTGACGAACTGCTGTTGCGGCGCGGCGTCGTCGTCGAAGTCGACACGGTAGTACAGCGTGACCGACTGGCCGGCATCCAGGCGCAGCAAGACATCGCTATGCGTGTGCGAGAACGTGACGGTCGCCGGTACGGCGTTCTTGACGACGTTGTCGCTGATCGCGCCCTCGCCGGCGGCGTCGCCGCCGTCGACCAGGCCGTCGCCGTCGTTGTCCAGGCCGTCGCCGTTGAACGGCACCACGAAGGCGAGGTCGCTCGGGTCGAGGACGTCGGTGGTGATCACGTCGTAGGCCGGGGCACGCGTCACGCCGCTGCTGGCGGCCTCGTTGGTGAGCGTGACGCGATAGACGTAGGTGTTGCGGGCGTCGCCGTCGTCGGCCAGGGGCACGAAATTGCCGCAGGCCGGACCGACGCCGTAGAGCGTCTCGTTGCACACTTCCTTGACGACGAGGATGCGCGGCTCGGTGACGGTCAGGCTGACCGTGCGCTCGAGCGCGCGCGGATAGCCGACGGTGTTCGGTCCGAGGTTGTAGATCTCCTCCTGGGGCGGCATGAGATTCTCGTTCATGTACACCGCCTGAAAATACGCGTTCAGGACGTTGGTGCTGAGCGCCGCGTGCTGGTTGGGCGCGGCCACCGTGTCGATCGGGTCGTTCAGCAGGCGCGACTCGGTGTCGACGCGGAACCAGTGGTCCTTGACGGTGATGCGTTCACCGGGGATGACCCGGTTGAACCGCCAGTCGATCCAGCCCTCGTCGAGCGGCGACAGACCGGCCGGATTGAGGGTGACGCCCATGATCGCGCTCGTGCTTTCGGCATAGGGGTCGCTGGCGCGCAGCCACCCCTGCCCGTCCGGCATCTCGTCGACCACCTGGATGTCCTGCACCGCGATGTAGACGAAGCCGGGCGTCTGGAATCCGAACCAGCCGCCGCTCTCGATGTGGAAGCGGCATTCCTCGCCGATCTGCACGAACTGGTCGGGGCTGCCCGGCGGCGGGTTGTTCTCGGTGCAATCGCCGTCCTGGGCCTTGAGCAGGTTGAAGCCGATGACGCGCGCGCGGATGCCGTCGAGCGAGTAGTTGTTGGCGCGGTCGAGAACACCGTCGGCGCGGGCCACCGGCGCCGGGAACCACAGCCGGGTTCCGTTGCTCAGGACGATCTCGCCGATCACGTCGGCGCGGAAGGTCAGGTCGTCGTCGACGCCGGCCGCCGAGTTCTTGATGACCTCGAATGTCCACAGCCGGGTGGCGCCGTCGCCGAGCACCGCCTGGGTGCAGCGGTAGACCGAGGCGCTCGCCGGCAGATCGGACGGGTCACGCCACGGCGGCAGCAGCGGCGGGTTGGTGGTGGCGCTGCAGCCGGACGGCACCGTGACCACCGACATCGACTCGCCGAAAGTTACGTAGGTCTCCCAGTCGCGCGCGTCGTGGCCGCCGCGGTTGGCGAGCTGCACGGTCAGCGGCAGGCGCTGGTTCGGATTGTTGGTGAGGATGAAGATCAGCTCGCTGCCGACGATGTCGACGTCAAGGTCTTCCGGATCGGCCGGGATGTTGTTGTCGACCCGCGGGTTGGTCGAGGGATTGCGGATGACACCCGGGTTGCAGAACTCCTCGAACTCGGTGAACACCTGGTTGCTGAGCGTGGTGACATGCGTCGGGTCGGTGCCCGGCGGGTCGCTGGCCGGCATCTCCTCGCGCACGTCGAGGTTCGCGACCAGGTCGTAGCTCTGCGGCCGGATCAGCACGATGCGGAAGGTCACCGTCAGCACGTCGCCGTGGCGCATCAGGTTGAACTGGTCGGGATAGAACGGGTGCACGTCGGCGGTGCCGCACGGGCCGGCCGAGCAGCCGGTGCTGGTCAGGGTGAACTCCGGCGCCGTGTTGCTGAGCGGTTCGGCCGGATTGGTGCTGGTCAGCGGGAAGGTGTTGGGCGCCGGGTTGGTCCAGACGATGTTGTCGGTCATGCCCGGATAGGAGTTGCCATACGCCGGCGCCATGGACACGATCGGCGTGAAGGTCGAGTCGACGACGTATTGCACCGGCAGGATGTCGCGCAGCTTGAGGTTCTTGACCGTGCTGCCGGACTGGTTGCGGATGACGAGGCGCACCGTGCCCTTGCTGCCGACCGGCTGCGCGGTGTTGGTGCCGGTCACCAGCGCCTGCACGGTCAGGCCGGAGGGCGTGGAGACGTTGCTCAGCACCGCCGAATCGGTGGTGCGAAAACTCGGCAGCGAGCCGCCGGTCGTGGCCGGCACGGTGATGCCGCCGTCCGGCGCATCGACCTCGCAACCCCACTGCACGTCGGTGACGGTGTTGGTGCGCGGACCGACGCAGTTGCTGATGATCTTGCCGACCAGGAAGATGTCGGCCTGGCTGCCGGCCGGGGCGTCGACGAAGGCGCCGGGCTGGTCGTTGCCGGGGTTGCCGAAGGGGTCGTCGACCGCGAAGTCCGGCAGCAGGTTGCCGGGCGCGATCGGCACGCACGGCGAGCCGCCCGGCGCCGTGCCGTTGGCGTCGGCGACCGCGAGCGCGCTGGCGGTGGTCGGGCATGCGTAATTGACGTCGAAGTTGTCGGCCGGGAGCATGGAGTCATCGAGACGCAAGTCCTGCATGCCGGCCTGACCGCGGTTCTCCACCCGCAGCCGCCACAGGACGTCGTCGCCGAAATGGCCGTAGACCGGATCGGAGTAGCCGCCCTGCCCGGCGTCACGGTTGCGCCCCTGCTTGGTCACGAACGGAACCGCCTGGCGTATCGGCAGCTCGTCGGTATCGCTGTCGGTGTGCGGGATGGTCGGCTCGCAGCTCGGGGTGAACTCGACGCTGGCGGTGACGTTCCGGTTGACCGACACCAGGCCCTCCTCGTCGAGGCTGGCGTGGCGCCGCACCTGGAAGCGGATCTCGATCTCCTCCTGGTTTCCCATGCCCGAGGATCCCTCGAGCACGAAGCCGGGCGGGAAGGTCCAGGTGAGCGTGCGGCCGTTGACGCCGCTCACCACCGGCTCGAAGGGCGCCGGCGGCGCGACGTTGAAGCCGACGAAGCTGGTGGAGCCCGGCACGTAGGTGAGGCCGGTGACGCCCAGGTCCTCGGTGACGACGATGTCGCTCATGTCGTCGTTGTTGCCGCGCGGATTGCGCACCCGGATGCGCACTTCGCCGACGCCGCACAGCTCGCAATAACTGTTGGCGAGATCGTGCTGAATGAAACTGTCCCCCGACAGGCTGGGAGTGCACACCGCCTCGGCCACGCTCACCGGCAGCAAAAACAGCAAGGCAGTCAGAGCCGATCTGACTGCCTTGGCAGCACTTTGAGAAATCTCGCCGATCAAGTTTTCTGGGCTTTCAGGTTGGGCGTTACAGGGATGTAACTTGTGCTGATGTATTAGAAATAAGTGTAGTTGGTAGTTTGGCGAATATTAGCCTACGCTCTCGAATAACCCCCCGTGTCTACGGCGCTTTTTGCCCGCGGAGGAACCAGCCGTCTGTCGCCTGCTGCACTTTGTCGGGCGGCCCGGGATACCCCGGCAAATGACGCGACAAACGGTCGCCGCACAGTAGGCGCCGGACCGGCAAGCTGGTCATACTGCCAGCCGTATCCCGGCGGTTCCCGCGCGGCGACCGGGGTTGAAGGGGTGACGGGAGGGCTGGGAAACGCGAGACCCGGCGTTGACAGCCGGGAAGGGTTAGATACGCTCTAAAGTAGGGTCCGGAAGACCGCCGCGCGGGTCGCGGCAAATCCCGCCAGCGGGCCCGCACGGTCGGCAAATTTCCGCGAGCGAGGCGTTTGGGTATGTTGCGCGAGGTACAGGAGTGAAGGCGATGCACAGGTTTATTGCCGCCACGGTCGTGATGGTGCTGGCCGCGGCGGCTTCCCCGAGCGGCTGGGCGGAGAAAGTCTCCAAGGAGCAGATCAAGGGTCTCGACGAGCAGGTGCAGGAGATCAAGACCGACGCGCTCGGGATCGCGGCCGAGCTCGGCCGGCTGGAAGAGAAGCTGCTCTATCCGTCGAACACCCAACTGTCCGTGTTCATCGGGCTCGCGCCGAAATCCAAGTTCCGGCTCGATGCCGTCGAGATCCAGATCGATGGCAAGGCGGTCGCCCATTACCTGTACGCGCACAAGGAGCTCGAGGCCCTGCAAGGCGGCGGCGTGCAGCGCATCTACACCGGAAACATGACCCAGGGCGAACATGCGCTGCTGGTCAGCTACAGCGGAAAATCCGCGGGCGGCGGCGACCTGCGTCAGAGCGCGAGCTTCAGGATCAGCAAGGATGTCGGCCCGAAGATCGTCGGCGTCACCCTGGCGGCACCCGGCGCGGCGGACCAGAGCATCGCCATCAAAGACTGGTAGGTCATGTGCCGCCTCGCCCTGCTGCTGCTCGGGATATTCGTCGCCGCGTCGTCGTCGCCGGCGGCGGACAAGGCACGGCACGGCCCGTTGAAAGATCTCTATTTCGGTGAAGCGCTGTACTACGCCCACCAGGGCGAGCACTTCGCGGCGATCGCGCGGCTGGATACCGAGCTCGGGCAGTATTACGGGCTGGACGAGCCCGGGCTCGATACACTGCACTACCACATCAACGACGCCGAATTCTCGGTCGGCGACTTCGAGCTGTCCTATCGCATGCACCTGCGCGCCGGACGCGCGTTCAAGGCGGTGCTGGAGGGCAACGTCCCGCCGCCGGTGCGCAACGAGGCGGCGTACCGCCTGGCGCGCATCCATTTTCAGAAGGACCAGCCGCGCGAAGCGCTCACTGCGCTGGAGCGGATCCAGGGAAAGGTCCCCGAGCGGATACGCGACGATCTCGCCTTCCTGCGCGCCAACACCTACATGGCCGTGGGGCGCTTCGCGGACGCCGCCAAGGTCTACCGCGAGATGCAGAACGCCAAGGGCTACGCAGGCTTCGCGACGTACAACCTCGGCATGGCGCTGATACGCGGCGGCCAGGAGCCCGACGGCCTGCAGACCCTGGTCAAGGCCGGTCGCCTCGGCGCCGGCGACGCCGGCGCGGCGGCCATCCAGGACAAGGCGAACCTGTTTCTCGGCAGCCGGCTGCTGGAGGGCAAGCAGCCGGAACAGGCGAGGCAGTTTCTCGAGCGCGTGCACATGACCGGCCCGTATTCCGACCGCGCCCTGCTCGCCTGGGGCTGGGCCGAGGCGGAACAGGATCGCTACGACCGCGCGCTCGTCCCCTGGACCCTCCTGGCCAAGCGCAACGTGACGGACAAGGCGGTGCAGGAGGCGATGCTGGCGGTGCCCTACGCCTACGGCCGGCTGAACGTTCATGGCAAGGCGGCGCTGGCCTACGGCAGCGCGCTGGAGGCCTTCGACGTCGAGCTCGGCAAACTGGGCGCCTCCGTCCACAGCATCCAGGAGGGCAAGTTCCTCGAGGCGCTGGTGCGCGAGGAGCTGAAACAGGACCGCAACTGGGTGGTGAAGCTGCGCGCGCTGCCGGACAGCCCCGAGACGTACTATCTGCTCGACCTGCTGGCCTCGCACGACTTCCAGGAGTCGCTCAAGAACTATCTCGACCTGGACGAGCTCGGCAAGCATTTCGTCACCTGGCTGCGGGACATCGACGCTTACGAGGAGATCATCGCGACACGGCGCGCCTACTATCAGCCCTTGCTGCCCGAATTGGACAAGCAGTTCCGGGTGCTCGACTCCCAGATGCGGCTGCGCCTGGAGCAGCGCGACCGCCTGGAAAAGCGCATCCAGGCGATGCTGGTATCGCCGCGGCCGGATTTCCTGGCGACCGCGGAGGAGCGCATCGTCGGCCAACGGCTGGCCGGGCTCGAACAGGCCGTGAAGCGAAACGGCGGCGCGCAGGCGGCCGGGCTTCAGGCACGCATCGACCGCCTGCAGGGCGTCCTGCACTGGCAGATCCGCACCGGCTACGACCAGCGGCTGACCGACGCCTACAAGAATCTGCAGAGCCTGAACGAGGTCATCGCGGCATTGAAGGCGCAGTACACGTCCTACGTCCGCACGCGGCAGGCGGCGTCGCAGAGCTACGAGGGTTACGAAGCCGGTCTCAACCGCCTGCGCGTGCGCGTGCTGGACGCCCAGGAACGGGTCAAGACGTTGATGGCGCGCCAGGGCCATCTGCTGGAGGTGATGGCGTTGAACGAGCTGGAGCTGCGCACCCAGCGCCTGGAGGAATATCAGGTCAAGGCGCGCTTCGCCCTGGCCGACAGCTACGATCGGGCGGTCAAGGCGCAGACCGAAGGGAGCGCGGGCCCATGAACGCCGCACGCCTGGCCATCGCCCTGGCCGCCCTGGCGGGCCTTGCGTCCTGCGCGTCGATCGGCGGCCGGGACACGCTCGCCGATCTGCGCAACGCCAAGGCCGATCTCAAGGAAGTGCACATCGAGGGCGGGATCGAAAAGGCCATCCAGAGCTACCGGCGCTTTCTCGAGGAAACCCCGGAATCCGGTCTGACGCCCGAGGCGCTGCGCCGACTGGCGGATCTGAAGGTGCAGCGGGAATACGGCCTCACCGAGGCGGCGCGCGGCGGCGCGCCGCCCGCGGACACCGGACCGGCCCCGGCCGCCGGGGCGAAGCTCGACAAACCGGCCGGCTTCGACGCCGCCGCCGCCCGGCGGGGCGGCCGGCCGCCGGCGGCCGGCGCGCCGCCTAAGTCCGAGTCGGACAAGGCCTTCGAGAAACGCGCGACGGCCAAGCAGGACATCGCGTCGACGGTCGGCGCCCACGACGCCGCCCTGCCCGAAGGGGCGGACGACCTGTACAACGCCAACGCGGTGGAGGCGATCGCGCTCTACCAGAAGCTGCTCGCCAAGTATCCGAATTACGAGCGCAACGACCAGGCGCTCTACAACATGGCGCGCGCCTACGAGGAGCTCGGCCGGATCGACGAGGCGATGAAGGTGATGACCCGGATCATCGAACAGTATCCGCGATCGCGTTACCTCGACGAGGTGCAGTTCCGCCGCGCCGAGTATTTCTTCACCCGCCGCAAGTATCTCGACGCCGAGGACGCCTACAAGGCGGTCGCCGCCATCGGGTCGGCCTCGAACTTCTACGAGCACGCCTTGTACAAGCTGGGCTGGGCGCTCTACAAACAGGAGCTGTACGACGACGCGCTGCCGCGCTTCTTCGGCGTGCTGGACCACAAGGTGTCGACCGGTTACGACTTCGACAAGGCGGTCGACGAGATCGAGAAAAAGCGCGTGGACGACACCTTCCGCGTCATCAGCCTGAGCTTCTCCAATGTGGGCGGATCGACGGCGCTGGTGGAGCACTTCGACAGGGTCGGCAGGCGGCCTTACGAGCTCAACGTCTACGACAACCTGGGCGAGTACTACGTCGAGAAGCGCCGCTACCACGATGCGGCGGGGACCTACAAGGCCTTCGTCCAGCGCAACCCGTTCCACAAGATCGCGCCGCACTTCGACATGCGCGTCATCGAGATCTACAAGCAGGGCGGATTCCCCCGGCTGGTCATCGACGCCAGCAAGGAGTACGTGACCCGTTACGGGCTCAAGGCCGAGTACTGGCGGCATTTCGACGTCAAGTCCTACCCCGACGTGCTGGCGCATCTGAAGGCCAATCTGCGCGAGCTGGCGAGCTACTACCACGCGCTCTACCAGGACAAGCAGTTCGCGAAGAACCGGGACGAGAACTTCCGCGAGGCGCTGGTCTGGTACCGGGAGTTCCTCGCCTCCTTCCCGAAGGACGCCGAATCGCCCGTCATGCACTACCAGCTCGCGGACCTGCTGCTGGAGCAGAAGGTGTACGGCGAAGCCGCCGTGGAGTATGAACGCACCGCCTACGACTACCCGCCGCACGACAAGGCGTCGGTCGCCGGTTACGCCGCGGTGTTCGCCCACCGCGAGAACGTCAAGGTCGCGGCGCAGCCGGTCCCGGCGCGGCGCGAAGTCATCCGCAGCTCGCTCCGGTTCGTCGACACCTTCCCCAAGCACGACAAGGCCGCGCTGGTGCTCGGCGCCGCCGCCGACGACCTGTTCGAGATGAAGGATTACGCGCTGGCGCTCACCGTCGCCCGCCGGCTGATCGCCGACTATCCGGCGGCCGAGTCGTCGATTCGCCGCGCCGCCTGGCTGGTGGTGGCCCATGCCTCGTTCGAGACCGAGAAGTTCCAGGACGCGGAGGAAGGCTACGTGCAGGTCCTGGCGCTCACCGCCAAGGACGACAAATCGGGCGAGGCCCTGATCGACAACCTGGCCGCGTCCGTCTACAGGCAGGGCGAGCTGGCCGGCAAGGCGGGGGACCACCGCCAGGCGGCGAACCACTTCCTGCGCATCGCGCAGCTGGCGCCGGCCTCGTCGATCCGCCCGGCGGCCGAGTACGACGCCGTCGCCGCGCTGATCGAGCTCAAGGACTGGGACCAGGCCATCGACGTGCTGCAGGCGTTCCGCACGCGCTACCCGGGGCACAAGCTGCAGCCCGAGATCACGAAGAAGATGGCCCTGGTGTACAAGGAGGCCGGCCGGCTCGCGACCGCCGCGGCCGAGTACGAGCGCATCGAGCGTGAATCGAAGGACGACGAAGTCCGCCGCGGCGCGCTGCTGTTGGCGGCCGATCTCTACGAGCAGGCGCGCGAGATGGGGTCCGCGCTCGGGGTCTACCGGCGCTACGTCGCGGCCTTCCCCAAGCCGCTGGATCTGGCGCTGGAGTCGCGTCACAAGATCGCCGGCGTCTACAAGACCCAGGGCGACCGCGCCGCCTACCTGGGCGAGATGCGCCAGATCATGACACTCGACGCCCAGGCCGGCCGCGAGCGCACCGACCGCACCCGCTACCTGGGCGCGACCGCCGCGCTGGCGCTGACCGAGCCGCTGTACGACGAGCTGGTGGCGATCAAGCTCGTCCAGCCGTTCGAGAAGAACCTGCTGAAGAAGCGCAACGCCATGAAGACCGCCACCGACGCCTTCGGCAAGCTGATCGAGTACGAGGTGGGCGACGTGACGGCGGCGGCGACGTACTACCTGGCGGAGATCTACTATCACTTCAGCCGCGCCCTGACCGAGTCGGAGCGGCCGAAGAACCTGAACCCCGAGGAGCTCGAGCAGTACGAGCTGGCGATCGAGGAGAAGGCCTATCCGTTCGAGGAGAAGGCCATCGAGGTTCACGAAAAGAACATCGGCCTGCTGTCGGTCGGCGTCTACAACCCGTGGATCGACAAGAGCATCGGCCGGCTCGCGACCTTGATGCCGGCGCGCTACGCCAAGCCCGAGGCGACGACCGGCTACATCGACACCCTCGGTCCCTTCAACTACCGGTCGGCGACCGACGTGTCGATGCGGTGAGCGGCG
>DASWHF010000058.1:0-2009 GCA_036393295.1 Acidiferrobacterales bacterium | reverse complement strand
CTCGCTGGACGCCCTGCGCAAGAACGAGTTCTATCCGCGGTTGCCTTCGCCCGTGAACTACGCCATTGCCACGATCTACATCGTCATCTCGATTGCTGTTGCGGTGTACATGATCGTGGAATACGAGGAAATCGGCACGGTGCGCGCCGGGATCTGGAACAACACCGACCTCACGATGGGCGCGCTGATGGCTCTGCTCATCATGGAGTATGCGCGCAAGCGCTACCTGCCGCTGTTCATCCTCAACGTCCTTCTGATCCTCTATGCCGTCTACGGTTCGGTGGTGCCCGGTATGTTCAACCACCCAGGGCTGAGCTGGGAGCGCATCGTTACCGCAATGAGCGTAGAGACGTCGACCGGCGTCTTCTCCAGCCTGCCCCAGCTCGCGCTGACGCTGATCGGCTCGTTCATACTCGTCCTCTCCGCGCTGCGCGCATTTGGCTGCGTCGAGTCGATCCTCAAGGCCTCCACGCAGATCGCCGCCCGCTCGCCGCACGCGCTGCCGCAGTCCGCCGTGCTGGGCTCAATGGCCGTGGGTACCGTGAGCGGCAGCGGCGCGGCCAACGCCATCACCGTGGGCTCGGCGACCATACCGGCCATGATCGGCGCCGGCATGCCGCGGGTGACCGCTGCCGCCATCGAGACGGCCTCCTCGCTCGGCGGGCAGTTGATGCCGCCGGTCATGGGCATCTCGGCGTTCCTGATGGCGGAATTCCTCGGGCGCAGCTACTTCGATGTCGTCGCGCGCGGCTACGCACCGGCGATCATTTATTACGTCGGCGTCAGCGTGTCGGTCTATCTGCTGTCCACGCGCCACCGCGCGCGCCTCGACGCCGTCGTCGCGGAGACCATGCGCTGGACCGACTGGATGAACATCGCCTCATTCGTCGGCGTCGTCGGCGGGTTGATCACGCTGATGGCGACGCTGCACATGGCGCCGATGTTCGCTGCGCTCTACATCTTCCTGGCCGTCGCCGGCGCCCTGGTCGTCGCGCACCTGGTTGCGATCGCGCGAGTGCGTGACTGGTCGTGGCGCGCCCTCGTCGCCCCGCTCGGCCGCCTCATAGACAACTTCGCGGAAATGACCGCCGACCTGACGCTGCTGCTTGCGACGCTATCGATCATGACTGGCGCTTTCGTCATCACCGGCGTGCCGACGAAGATCGGCGCCCTTCTGATCGCGGCCGCCGGGGTCAACCTTGCCGCCATGGCGATCCTCGCCTTCTTCTTCGGCGCGCTGCTCGGGTCGGGGCTCCCGCCGGCGCCGACCTACATCATCACAGCCCTCGTGATCGCGCCGCCGATGATCAAGGCAGGCGTCGATCCGTGGGTGGTGCACTTCTTCGCCTTCTTCCTTGCGGTCTGGGGCGAACTCACGCCGCCCACCTCCGTGGCCGCCGCGGTCACGGCGAAGATCGCGGACACCTCCTTCATGCGCACGCTGTTCCACGCGATCCAGATCTGCGTTGTGCTGTTCATCCTGATGGCCGGCGTGTTTACCCGCCCCGAGCTCGTGCTGGAACCCGGCATCGCGCAGATCGGGGCCATGCTGCTGATCATGACCGCGACGATCGGCATCACCTTCAGCATCCAGGCAAGATTCTCCGACAGCCGCGCGCTCGACCTGCTGCTGCGGATCGTGCTCGCCGGCGTCGCGCTGGTGGTGCTGCTCCATCCCGACCGCCAACTTGCCGTCCTCGCCTGTATTCCGGTCGGCCTGTTCGTCGGTTACTGGGTCCTGCGGCGCCGCAATACTCCGATGCTTGCGCGCGCCGACACGCGCTGACGGCGAAGCGCAGCCGAAAAAACAGCAGCACGCCCGGCACCGGCACCGGCGCCACGCCGGCGGCCATTACTGAAATTTCACGGCCGCTGATCGGCCAGACAATTCGAACATGCAAGATCACAGCTATCCCCTTGAGGGGCTGTTCGGCCGCATCCTCTCGCCCTTCGAGCAGTTCCTGCGCCGCACCACCGCGGGCGGCATCATGCTCGTCGTCACTACGATC
>DASWHF010000057.1:0-28284 GCA_036393295.1 Acidiferrobacterales bacterium | reverse complement strand
AGTACGTGCATTGAGAACGGGCGTCCCGAGGACGGCGCCGTTACAGACAACGAAACGAGAGCGGAGTAGCGCAGATATGGCCATAAAAACTGTACTGGTCGTGGACGACTCGGCGACCGACACCCATCTGCTGAGCCAGTTGCTGAAGAAAAACGGATATACGGTGACCACGGCGTCCAGCGGCGAGGAGGCGGTCGCCAAGGCCAAGAAGGAGCGGCCCGACCTCATATTAATGGACATCGTGATGCCCGGCATGAGCGGCTTCGAAGCGACGCGCAGCATTTCGCGCGATCCGGAAACCGCATCGATCCCCGTGATCATTTGTTCGACCAAGGGGCAGGAGACCGATAAGGCGTGGGGATTGCGCCAGGGCGCGAAGGACTATCTGGTCAAGCCGATCGACGAAAAGGTACTGATCGAGAAGCTCAAGGCGCTGTGATGGCACGGACCCGTGAGGACCCGCTCGTACTGCTGCGCAAGATGCAGCAGGAGAGCATACGGACGGCGCCCGGACTGCCCCAAGAAGTTCAAGCCGCGCGGTTGTGGTCCGGCGTGGCGTTTCGGCTCGCCGATCTGCGTCTGGTCGCGGCGCTCGACGAGGTGCTCGAGGTGCTGCCCTGTCCGAGCTACACGCCGGTACCGGGCACCAAGCCGTGGGTCAAGGGCGTCGCCAACGTGCGCGGCAACCTGATCACGATCGTCGATTTTGCCGAGTACTTCGGGAAGCCGGCGGTCTTCATCGACGACGCTGCGCGGCTGCTGGTGATGAACGTTCCGGGACTGCACACGGGTCTGCTCGTGCACGAAGTGCTGGGACTGCGCCACTTCGACGAGGAGGCCGAGCGGCAGGACCTGCCGGGGATGGATGACCCCGTGATGACGCACGTGAAAGGCGCGTTCCTGCGCGACGACGTTATATGGGGCGAGTTTGACATGAAATCGCTGGCGGATACCGCCACGTTCAGGCACGTGGCGGCTTAGGGCGTACGAGCAGAGGCACATACCATGGCGAGAGCAAAAGCAATAGCAAAAGAGAACCTGATCGACCAGCCGTCCGAGGAGCTTATCGACCTGGCCGACGCGCGCATCACCGAGGAGGCGGTTGCCGAATTCACCGACGTGCCCGAAAGCCGGCCGCGCGCGCCCCGGGGCGGCTCGGCTTCCGGCCTGCCGTTCCTGCTGGCCGGCATGGTGCTGTCGATGATCGTCATGGTATGGCTGCTGTTCGTCAATACGCAGCGCTCCGATCGCGAATCGCGCTACATCGAGCAGTCTTCCCAGCTCCTGATGTTGTCGCAACGCATCGCCAAGGACGCGCGCGAGGCGGTGTACGGCCAGGAGGGCGCGTTCCCGACGCTCAAGGAATCGCGCGACATCTTCGAGGGCATCGTCAGCACGCTGGTGAACGGCAGCGACAAGCTCGAGATCCCGCCGACCCCGAAGGACGTGCGACCGGCGCTGGACGAGGTGATCAAGCTCTGGTCGCCGAAGAAGGGCGAAGGCGTTCAGGGCCAGGTCGACCAGATTCTGGGTCAGGAGGAGGCGATGCTGACCCTGCGCGACCACGTGGTCGGCATCAACCAGGCCGCCCCGCTGCTGCTTGCGCTGTCCGACGAGGTGGTGGAAATGGGCGCCGCCGCGGGCGTCAAGGGCGACGTGCTCTATCTCGCCGGCCGCCAGGGCATGCTGAGCCAGCGTATCGCCAAGGACGTGAACCTGTTCGCCCAGGGCGGCTCGGAGGCGGCGGTGGCCGCCGCCCAGTTCGGCAAGGACGCGAAGCTGTTCCGAGACACCAACGCCAAGCTGCGCGCCGCGCTGCCGGCGGCGGTTCGCACCAAGCTCGACGAGGCGGCCGGCATCTTCGACGAGCTCAACGCGCACGTCGAAGGCATTCTCGGCATTGCCGCCGAGCTGTTCGTCTCGCAACGCGCCAGCCAATTGGTGTTCGAGCAGTCCGATCCGCTGCTGCAGGCCTCGCAAAAGCTGGTGCAGGGCTACACCGCGCTGTCCGATCAACGCGAGGCGAGCCGCACGCTGACCTACGTCATGGCGGTGATCTCCTTCGTGTTCCTGCTGCTGGTCGGTCGCAAGCTGGTGAACGACCAGCGCGACCGCGCCCGCCAGAGCGCCGAGCAGAACCGTACCACCCAGGACGCGATTCTGAAGCTGCTCGACGAGATGGGTAACCTCGCCGACGGCGACCTGACGATTCAACCGGAGGTGACCGAACAGATCACGGGCGCCATCGCGGACTCGATCAATTTCGCCGTGAAGGAGATGCGCAACCTGGTGGTGCGCATCAAGGCCGCCGCGCAACAGGTGGCGGTGGCGTCGGAGCGGTCGCGGCAGACGGCGAACGAGCTGACTCAGGCCGCCACGCGCCAAGCGGCGCAGATCGCCGAGACGACCGAACGCGTCAAGTCCATGGCCAAGTCGATGGAGGAAATGTCGCTGTCCGCCGAGAAGTCCGCGGAAGTGGCGCAGGGCTCGGTGAACACCGCGAAGCGCGGTTCCGACGCCGTGCACAACACCATCCAGGGCATGGACGAGATGCGCGAGCAGATTCAGGAGACCGCGAAACGCATCAAGCGACTCGGCGAGTCCTCGCAGCAGATCGGTGAAATCGTCGAGCTGATCAACGACATCGCCGAGCAGACCAACATCCTGTCCTTGAACGCCGCGATCCAGGCGGCCATGGCGGGCGAGGCCGGCCGCGGTTTCGCGGTGGTGGCGGACGAAGTGCAGCGCCTCGCCGAGCGTTCCGGTGAGGCGACCAAGCAGATCGCCGACCTGGTGAAGACCATTCAGGCGGACACCAACGAGGCGGTGGCGGCCATGGAGCAGACGACCAAGGGCGTGGTGGAAGGCACGCGGCTGGCGGACGCCGCCGGTCAGGCGCTCGGCGAGATCGAGTCGGTGTCCGAGCAGCTCTCCGAGCTGATCGTGGGCATCGCGCGCGTCGCCCACCAGCAGTCCGAGACGGCGACCGCGGTGTCCTTGAACATGGGCCAGATCCAGGAAGCCACGACGCTGACCTCCACCGGTACCCGACAGACCGCCGAGTCGATCGGCAAGCTCTCCGAGCTGGCGCGCGAGCTGCAGGCCTCGGTGGCGGGCTTCAAGCTGCCGGCGGCCTGATGCGGCGCGAACCGCGGCCCGCCGGGGAGGCGGGTCGCCGATCCTCAAAGAAGGATGCGGCGCACGGCGCGCTTAGACCTCTATTATGAGCACCATTGATCCAGGCACGCTCGGTTGGGTAAAGACCGAGATCGACGAGACGCTGAAGCAGGCCCGTCTCGCCCTGGAGTCGTTTGCGGAGAACCGCGGCGACAATGCCCAGCTGCGTTTCTGCCATACCTATCTGCACCAGGTGGTGGGCACGCTGCAGATGGTCGAGCTGGACGGCGCCGCCCTGCTCGCTCAGGAGAACGAGCTGCTCGCCCAGGCGATGATCGACGGCAAGGTCGAGCCGGGCAACGCCGCGTTCGAATCCCTGGTGCGCGGCATCCTGTCGGTCCCCGATTACCTGGCGCGCCTGCAGTACAACCAGAAGGATTCCCCGCTGCGGCTGCTGCCGGTCATCAACGAGCTGCGCGCGGCACGCGGTGCCGAGCAGGTTTCCGAGCTCGATCTGTTCGCCCCCGACCTGTCGGTGCGTCCGCCGGTCGAGCCGGGCGAGCGCCGCAAGACTTCCGAGGAGGATTTCGTCGCCACCGCCAAGACGCTGCGCCCGGCGCTGCAGCAGGCGCTGCTCGGCTGGCTGCGCAACGTGTCCGACACCGCGCAGCTCGACAAGATCGGCCAGATCGTCAGGAAGCTCGAGCACCGGGCGCACGTCAGCGTGATCGAGCAGCTGTTCTGGGTCGCCGGCGGCCTGGTCGAGGCGCTAGCCCGCGGCGGCCTCGAAGCCAGCAACGATCGCAAGAAACTGATCGGCCGGCTCGACCAGCAGATCAAGAAGCTGATCGACGGCGTCGACAAGGCCGGCATGCGCGCCAACTCCGAGGCGCTGGTCAAGGCGATGCTGTTCGAGATCGGCGCCAGCGCGTCGCACGACGGCCGCATCGGCGAGCTCAAGGAGGCCTTCGACCTCGAGGCGCTGTTCGGTCGCGGTACCGAGGAGGTGGAGTCCGAGATCGTCGACCTGCCGACCCCCGCGGCGCTGCAGGCGGTCTCCTCGGCGCTCGGCAAGGAAGTCACCCGCGCCCAGGAGCTGTTGTCGGCCTATTTCGACGAGGCGCGCCAGGACGGCGAGGCGCTGACGTCGCTGATCGCGCTGCTGCAGAAGATGTCCGGCACGCTCGGCATGCTGGGCGTGCCGCTGCTCAAGTCCCTGATCGACGAACTGACCGAGGTCTGCAGCGCCCTGAGCGCCGGAGGCATCGCGCGGCCCGAGGCGGCGTCCATGCCGATGGCCAGCGCCCTGTTGTACATCGAGAGCAGCGCGCGCGATTTCCGCAGCCTCGGCCCCGGCTGGAAGCGGCAGATCGACGACGCGATCCTGAGCCTGAAGCGCCTGCGCGGCGCCGAGGGCGCCGTCGCCGTCGAGGGCATGGAGCTCAGCGACGCCGCGCTGACCGACACGGATTTCAAGCAGCTGCTGGTGGTGGTCGCCGGCGAGATCCGCGTCAATCTCGGCAAGGTCGAGGAGGCGCTCGAGACCTTCGCCGCCACGCCCGACGACCCGTCGATCCTCGCCCCGATCCCGACCCATCTGAGCCAGATCCAGGGCGCCCTGGAGATCCTCGGTCAGGAGCGGGTCGCGGAGCTGACCGGCGCGACCAACGACTACATGCAGGAGATTCAGACCGTCGGCCAGCCGGTGACCAACGTGGTGCTCGACGCCCTGGCGGTCGCGGTCGGGACGATCGGCGCCTACATCGAGGGCCTGGAGCGCGACCGGCCGAACGTCGAGCAGCTGCTGGACGTCGCGTGGCGCGAGCTGGACTCGGCGCGCACCGGCACCCATTTGCCGGTCGGCAACCCCGAGGCGCTGATCGCCGACATCGAGAAACAGCTGGCGCTGTGGTTCGAGAAGCCGGCGAACCGCCGGGTGCACAGCATCATCCGCCAGGACCTGCGCGACATCGCCACGCTCGCCGCCAAGCAGGACCAGGAGAAGATCGAGAAGATCAGCCAGGAGATGAACAACCTGCTGACCATCGTTACCGACGACCCTGAGCAGTTCTCGCCGGAAATCCAGGCGACCGTGCAGCAGACCGCCAATATCCTCGCGACCCTCGCCCGCCAGAACCTGCGGCCCGCGACCCGGCCGCCGGCCGCGCCGGCCGCGGCGCCGAGACCTGTCGCCCGCGCGGTGCCGTCCAAGCCCGCGCCGCCGCCGGGCATGGAGGACCTCGACGAGGAGATCATGCAGATCTTCATCGAGGACGCGCGCGAGATCATCACCGTCATCGACAAGACCCTGCCGGCGTGGCAGGCCGCGCCCGACAACCGCGACGTGCTGCTCGAGCTGCGCCGCGCCTTCCATACCCTGAAGGGCAGCGGCCGCATGGTCGGCGCCTCGGAGATCGCCGAGCTCGCCTGGGCGGTCGAGAACATGCTCAATCGCGTGCGCGAGGGCAAGATTCCGTATTCCGATCCGATGTTCCGGCTGCTCAACGAGGTCCACGGCGTGCTGCCCCGCATGGTCGATCAGCTCGAGGGCGGCAGCGGTCCGGACACCGACATCGAGGCGCTGCGCAATCGTGCCGACGCCATGGCGAGCGACGGCGGCGCGGCCGAGGCTGCCGCCGAGCCGCCGGCCGCTCAGCCCGAGATGGAAACGGATGCCGCGGCCTATGTCGAAGACTACGATGTCGCGCCGCCGATCGAAATCGCTGCGACGGCCGCGGACGCCGAGGAGGACGAGCCGGCGCCGCGGCTGGATCCCGTACTGCTGCAGATCTTCACCGGCGAAGCGCGCGGCCATGTGTCAACGGTGCACAACGAGGTCGAGCAGTGCCGCCGCGCCGGCGGCGCCTGCCTGGTCTCCGAGGCGCTGCTGCGCGCGGCCCATACCATGCAGGGCAGCTCGCGCGCGCTCGGCATTCGTTTCATGGCGGAGTCCTGCAGCCAGATGGAGAAGATGCTGCAGGTCTACCAGGTCCGCCAGCAGCCGCTCGAGACGCGCGCGCTCGATCTCATGGAGCGGGTCGCCGACCTGGTGGCGGAGTTGATCGACGCGATGAACCGCGGCGACACGGCGTCGAGCGACCTGCAGCACCGCTTCGCCGACCTGACGCACGATCTCGACGACGCGATGCACGATCTGTCCAGCCACGAGCCGGGCGGCCACGAACCGGTCGCCGCCGCGAGACGTCCGGCCGCGCCGCCGCCGGCCAGGCCGGCCGCCCCGGTCCGGGCCGCGCCGCCGCGCGCCGCGCAGCCGCCGGTGGATGAGCCCGAGCCGGCGGACGAGGTTGCCGAGGACATCGACCCCGAGCTGCTCGAGATCTTTCTCGAAGAGGCGGTCGACATTCTCGGCTCGATCGAGGAGGCGCTGCGCAACTGGCGCAGCGATCGCAGCAACACTGGGGCGGTTCAGGATCTCAAGCGTTCGTTGCACACGCTCAAGGGCGGCGCGCGCATGGCCGGCGCCATGAACATGGGCAGCCTCGGGCACAACACCGAGAGCCTGCTCAAGGATGTCGAGGACGGCCGTGTCCAGGCCGGCGCCGACCTGCTCGACCTGCTCGACGAAGTGCACGACACGCTGGTCACCATGGTCGACCAGATGCAGAACCGCCGGCCGATCGCGAACGTCGCGGCGCTCAACGCCAAGGTGCTGGCCAGGCTCAAGGGCGAGGCCGCGCCGCCGCGTGCCGCGGAGGCCGAGTCAGCGCCGCCCGGCGGGCTGCGCGCGGTGCCGGTGCCACCACCCAGACCGGCCGCCGCGCCGCCGCAGGCCGCGGACCGCGAGCCGCGGTACATCGAACCGGACACTGCCGCCGCCGAGCCCGATGCGCTGCCGGAACCGGTTTACGCCCTGGCGGCCGGCGCCGAGGACGCCACGCCGATGCTGGACGCCGGCGACCGCCGCGGCGAGCCGGCCGAGAGCGCCGAGGCGGCGGCCGAGGCCGCCGACCGGCGCGGCCAGATCCGCGTGCGCACCAGCCTGCTCAACAACCTGGTGAATTACGCCGGCGAGGTGAGCATTTCGCGCTCGCGCATGCAGCAGCAGATCTTCGGCTTCCGCGAGAACCTCGCCGAGCTCAACCGCAGCGTCACCCGCTTCCGCGACCAGATCCGCGAGCTCGAGATCCATTCCGAGTCGCAGATCCTGTATCGCGCCGAGACCGCGGTGTCGAACGCCGGGCTCGAGTTCGACCCGCTCGAGTTCGACCGGTTCTCGCGCCTGCAGCAGTTGTCGCGCGGGTTGGCCGAGAGTCTGCACGACCTGTACACCATCCAGAACAACATGGACAACTTCGTCGGTCAGGCCGAGACCGTGCTGCAGCAGCAGGCGCGCGTGAACACCGAGCTGCAGGAAGGCCTGATGCGTACGCGCATGATCAGTTTCTCGACCCAGGCCGCGCGCCTGCGCCACATCGTGCGCCAGACCGCGCGCGAGGTCGGCAAGCGCGTCGAGCTGGAGCTCGCCGGCTCCGAGGTCGAGGTCGACCGCACCGTGCTCGAGCGCATGATCGGCCCGTTCGAGCACATGATCCGCAACGCCATCGACCACGGCGTCGAGGACGCCGCCGGCCGCAAGCGCGCCGGCAAGCCACCGGTCGGCAAGATCACCGTCACCACCGCCCACGAGGGCACCGAGATCGTCATTCGTTTCTCCGACGACGGCGCCGGGCTCAACATCGACGCGATCCGCAGGAAGGCCATCGAGCGCGGCCTGATGAAGGACGGCGCGACGCTGACCGACGAGGAGCTGGTGCAGTTCATCCTGGTATCGGGCTTCTCCACCGCCGGCGCGGTCAGCCACCTGTCCGGACGCGGGGTCGGCATGGATGTCGTGCACAACGAGATCAAGCAGCTCGGCGGGTCGATCACCGTCGACACCCGGCACGGCCAGGGGACGAGCTTCGTCATCCGCCTGCCCCTGACGCTGTCCATCACCCAGGCGCTGATGGTCTATGTCGGTGAGCAAATGTTCGCGGTGCCGCTGTCGTCGGTGGCCAATCTGCTCGAGGTGCCGGTCGAGAAGCTCAACAACATCCACATGGGCAAGAAGCCGCTGCTCAATTACAACGATCAGGTCTATCCCTTCATGCACCTGGCGACGCGGCTCGGGCTCACGGCGCAGCCGCGTACCACGCGCAAGGTGCCGGTGCTGCTGACGCGCAGCGGCTCGCGGTTGATGGCCATGCAGGTCGACGGCCTGGGCGGGACGCAGGAAGTGGTGATCAAGACCCTCGGGCCGCAGTTGAGCCGCATCGAGGGCCTGTCCGGCGCCACCATCCTCGGCGACGGCCGCGTGATCCTGATCCTGGACGTGCCGGGCCTGTGGATCACCGATGAGCGCATGCAGATGGTCGCGCGCCGCGAGCCGGAGAAGGTCGAGCCGGCGGAGTCGACGTCACGGCGCCCCATGATCATGGTAGTCGACGATTCGATCACGGTGCGCAAGGTCACCAGCCGCTACCTCCAGAAGCGCGCCATGGACGTCATGGTGGCGAAGGACGGTATCGACGCGCTCGAGCAGCTGCGCGAGCAGGTGCCGGACGTGATGCTGGTCGACATCGAGATGCCGCGCATGGACGGCTACGAGCTCACGACCAACGTGCGCAACGATCCTGCGCTCCGTCACGTTCCGATTATCATGATCACCTCGCGCGCCGGCGCCAAGCACCGCGACCGCGCGCTGCAGCTCGGTGTGAACCTGTACATGACCAAGCCCTACCAGGAAGACGAGCTGGTCAAGAATATCAACGCGATGCTGTCGCGGGCCGCGCGCGGCTGAGTGCAGGTGTTTACTTTGGTATTTGTTTTGCCACGGGGGACACGGGGAGCACGGGGAAGGCAGGGAGTTACCCAGTGGCCCCGGCCACGCAGTTCATTGCATTCTCCCCGTGTCCCCCGTGGCTGATTGGTTAGTTCAACTTCGGTATCCCGCTCCACGCGGGCACGATCACGGCCAAGGAGTCGAGGAGAGAGATGGCGAACGCCGAACAGTACCTGCGCATCGAGATCGCCGGGACCCACTACCTGCTGCCGAGCAACGCCAGTCTGGCCATCGAGCAGCGTCACAATCTCGAGGTGAACGAAAAGTCGGGCGATCCGGTGAGCGCCTGGCGGGTGGTGCGTTCCGTGCGCTGGCCGGCCTATGCGATGGACGCCGATCTCAATGTCACCGCAACCGACGACTGGGAGCGCGCGGTGTTCCTCGACGCGCGGCCCGTCCCGGTCGGCCTGGTCGCGAACGAGATTCAGCTGTTGCCGCGCACCGACCTGGTCGTCGAACCGTTCACGCCGCTCGGCCAGCCGCCGGTGGCGGCCGGCCCTTTGTTCAACGGCGCCTGGATATCGGAGAAGAGCGCGCTGCTGGTATTCGAGCCCAAGGCCCTGACCGCCTGGCTGCAGAGCTTTGGGGGCGCGCAATGAGCCAGGTGTCGCTCGATCCGGTCCACGCGCTGGAGATCTCGACCGCCACGCTGCCGCTGCTGGTGCCGAGCGCCTGCGTCGCCGAGGTCATCGGCGTGCAGTCGCTCACCCGCGTCCCGCACAGCCCGCGCTGGGTCGTGGGCATGCTCGGCTGGCGCGGCAAGCCGGTGCCGGTGGTGTCCATGGACGCGTTGCTGCGCAACAGCGTGCAGCCGGCCGGCGGCCGTTCGCGGCTGGTGGTGTTCTATCCGCTCCCCGGGCGCAAGGCCTGGGAGTTTTTCGCTATCCTGGCCGCGTCCGAGCCGCAGTCGCGCACCATCGACAGCAGCATCCTCGCCACCAGCGTCGATCTCCCCGACAACCGCTACATCGCCACCGCGGTCAAGATCGGCAAAACGGTGGCGGCGATCCCCGACTTCGACGCGCTCAAGGCGGTATTTTACCCGGGCTGATCGACGGCGTCGGCGTTGTTGACGCCCGACGCCGGTCAGCCGTTGCGCGTCGCCGCGTCGATACCGTCCCAGGTGACCTGCGCCAACAGGTCGATCTCGTCCTCGCTGATGACATACGGCGGCATGAGGTAAATCACGTCGCCGAGCGGGCGCAGCAGCGCCTCGTGGGCAAGGCCGTGGCGGTAGACGGCGCGGCCGCGGCGCTCCTCCGGCGGGAAAGGTGCGCGGGTCTTCTTGTCGCGGACCATCTCGACCGCCAGTATCATGCCGGTCCGGCGGACCTCGGCGACATGCGGGTGGTCGTTGAAGCGCTCGGTAGCCGTGCTCAGGCGGCGCGCCAGGGCGCGGTTGCGGTCGAGCACGTCGTCGGACTCGAAGATGTCGAGTGTCGCGTTGGCCGCGGCACAGGCGAGCGGATTGCCGGTGTAGCTGTGTGAGTGCAGGAATCCCTTGTCGGTCGGGTAGTCGTCGTAGAACGCCTGGTAGACCGTATCGGTCGTCAGGCACACGGACAACGGCAGGTAGCCGCCGGTCAGCCCCTTGCCGAGGCACAGGAAATCCGGTCGCACGCCGGCCTGTTCGCAGGCGAACAGCGTTCCCGTGCGGCCGAAGCCGACGGCGATCTCGTCGGCGATGAGGTGCACGTCGAACTCGTAGCACAAGCCGCGCAGCCGTTCGAGATACACCGGGTGGTACATGCGCATCGCTCCGGCGCACTGCACCAGCGGCTCGACGATCACCGCGCAGACCTCCCCGGCGTGGCGCTCGAGCAGCGCGCGCATCGGTGCGACCATGCGCTCGCTGTGCGCCGCCCAGGACTCGCCCGGCTCACGCAAATAGCAATCGGGAGACGGCGCCTTGAGCGTGTCCCACAACAGCGGCTCATAGGTCGTCTTGTACAGCGCGACGTCGCCGACCGACAGCGCGCCGATGGTCTCGCCGTGGTAGCTGTTCGTCAGGCTCACGAAGCGGCGCCTTGTGTTCTGCCCGAGATTGCGCCAGAAGTGGAAGCTCATCTTGAGCGCGATCTCGACCGCCGCCGAGCCGCTGTCGGCGTAGAAGCAGCGCGTGAGCCCGGCGGGTGTCAGCCGTACCAGCCGCTCGGACAGCCGCACCACCGGCTCGTGGGTGAAGCCGGCCAGGATCACCTGCTCCAGCTCCTGCGCCTGCGCGGCGACCGCCGCCGAGATGCGCGGATTGGCGTGCCCGAAGAGGTTCACCCACCACGAGCTGATGGCGTCGAGATAGCGCCGCCCGTCGTAGTCCTCCAGCCACACCCCGCGCCCGCGCCGGATCGCGATCGGCGGCAGTGACTCGTGATCTTTCATTTGAGTGCAGGGGTGCCAGACTACGGCGAGGTCGCGAGCGGCAAGGTCGGAGTTTTGCATGAGGGTAAGTTACAAGTAGCAAGTAGCAAGTAGCAAGTATAACCCTTCGACCCTTGTTACTTGCCACTTGCAACTTGCCACTGCGCGCCGGAACGGCGCGCCTTAATAACCCCAATATTCCTTCAAAATCCCCGACTGATTCGCGTACACCGCCGCGGTCGCCGGATCGAACTTCTCGAAGCCGATGCCTTCGAGCATTTTCTTGCCGTCGTCTGAGCGGTGGGCGGTGAGCAGCGCCTGGCGGACCCTTTCGCGGGTTTCGGGATCGACCGTCGGGGCCGCCGAGAGCGCGATGTGTGGGATCGGCTCGGTCACGACGACCACCGAAATGCCGCCGCCGGTGGCCATCTGCAGGCTGACCAGCGGTGTCGGCAGGATGGCGCCGGCGACCTTGCCGCTGAGCAGCAGTTTGATGCCCTGCTCGGCGCTATCGACCTCGACGCTCACCGGCTGGCGCACCGGGTTCGGAAACATCGCCTGCAGGCGCGCGGCGCCGATGCTCGGAATGCCGAAGGTCGCGATGCGCCTGGCGACGAGCTCGCTCGGATCGAAGATCGGGTTTTGGTCGGACACAATCAGGCTGTAGGACACGGCATCCGGCACCTTGGCCAGCACGACGAAGCCGAGCTTCGCCACGCGGTAATCGGTGAAATGCGCCGCATCGAGCACGAATTCGAAGTCTTTGCCGCGCCGCACGAAGTCCCAGTACGAGAAAAAGTTCGGGCGCGTGACGACCGTGCACGGCGAGCCGGTGAGCGCGCTGAGGTAGTCGGCCAGCGGCCGGTAGGCGGCGCGCGTCTGCGCCTCGCCCAGGACCGGCTGGATCGCCAGCCGGCAGCTCTGGGCGCTTGCCGTGGCGGGAATCGCCTGCAGGCCGAGCCACAGGACGGCGGCCGCCAGGGCGAGCCTGCGGGGTGCCGGGTTCGCCCGCGCGGTGCGGGATGCCGACTTCGTCATACTGTCTCGTCCAGTCGATACGCGTTAGAACCCGTCCAGGCCGGAACATCGGGCGGCGGGCGGCGGTGTGTGCCTCGCTCAATGGCGATGCCTCGCTGCTAACCCCCAACGGTCCCGGGGTTTTAGCCCGGAGTGGCCCCGACGGATAGCCTATTTTGAAGTTTAGTGCATAGAGCATGCCACCGGGCAGCCGCTCGTCCGTCACTCGCCGCCCGCGGAGGGGGTGGTGTACACTCGCAGGCCGGTCATTCCTGGAGGTCGACGATGGTACGTACGGAAACCCCGGTGTGCGAGTTCGGTAAACCGGCGCCGGACTTCGCCCTGCCCGGCGTGGACGGCAGGATCCACACCCTGGAGAGCGCGCGCGGCCCCAAGGGCCTGCTGGTCATGTTCATCTGCAATCACTGTCCCTACGTCCAGGCGGTACTCGACCGCATCTTGCGCGATGCGCGCGAGCTCAGGACGCTCGGCGTCAACAGCATCGCCATCATGTCGAACGATCCGACCGATTATCCCGAGGACTCCTTCGATAACATGAAGCGCATCGCCAAAGACCTCGACTTCCCCTTTCCCTACGTCCTGGACGGGAGCCAGGAGGTTGCCAAGGCCTACGGCGCGGTGTGCACGCCGGATTTCTTCGGCTACAACAAGGGCCTCGAGCTCCAGTACCGCGGACGCCTGGACGCGAGTCGCAAGGAGCCGGTCGCCGGCGCGCGGCGCGACCTGTTCGAGGCGATGAAGCAGGTGGCACTGACCGGTGAGGGGCCGCGCGAGCAGATCCCGAGCATGGGGTGTTCGATCAAATGGAAAGGCGAGTAGCAAGTTGCAAGTGGCAAGGGTCGAGTGGTTTTCCTTGCTACTTGCTACTTGCTACTTGAAACTTGTCACTTGATTTTATGCCCACCCACGAAACCTTCTACCGTCCCCCCGAGCTCGCGCGCGAGGCGCGCAGCCTGCCGGCCGACACTTACAATCTGGCGCGCCTGCTGCTGAAGCATAGCGGCGCGCAATGCCTGTTCGTGTCGATCCGCAGCATGCTGTATCTGGCGGTGGTCGACGCCGAGGAGATCGTGTTCGTCGACGGCGCAGCCGGCCGCATGATGGAGCTCTCCTGGCAGAGCTTCCGTCCGCAGAGCCGCGCGGCCTTGAGCGATCCGGTGCCTTATGAGGCAGTCTACTATTCCACCGCCGGTCGCGCGCTCATGGGCCGTCTGCAGAGCGAGTTCCACAAGGCGCTCGTTCAGCTCGAGGGCCGCCGGCCGCGCGGCGGTCCGACCCCGGTGGTGAAGCTCGATGGGCGCTAGCGCCCTGCCCGGTGCCGAGCTCCAGGCGCTGTGCGCGCTGGTGGCGGCGGCGGCGCGCGCCGAGCTGATGCCGCGCTTCGCCGACGTCCAGCGCCACATGAAGCACGACGGCAGCCTGGTGACCGCGGCCGATCTCGCCATGCAGGCGCGGGTGCGGGCCGATCTGGCGCGCGCCTGGCCGCAATACGCCTTTGTCGGCGAGGAGATGCCGGCCGCCGAGCAGCAGCGCAGGGTGCGCGAATCCGGCGCCGGCCTGTGGTGTCTCGATCCGCTCGACGGCACCAGCAACTTCGCCGCCGGCATTCCGTTCTTCGCCGTTTCGCTCGCGCTGGTGATGGAGGGGCGCGTGGAGCTGGCGCTGGTCCACGACCCGGTGCGCGACGAGTGTTTCGTCGCGCACCGCGGGCACGGCGCCTGGCGCAACGCGGCGCCGCTTGCGATCGAGACCGATCCCGGCGTGCCGCTCGATCGGGCGATCGCCGTGGTCGATTTCAAACGGCTGGACGCTGCGCTCGCCGCCCGGCTCGGCGCCGCGCCGCCCTACGGATCGCAGCGCAATTTCGGCGCCTCCAGCCTGGAATGGTGCTGGCTGGCTGACGGCCGCTTTCACGTCTATCTGCACGGCGGCCAGAAGCTCTGGGATCACGCCGCCGGGGGACTGATTCTGAGCGAAGCCGGCGGGCTGGCAAAGACGTTGGATGGCGAGCCGGTCTTCCGTTTCGAGCTGGTCGCACGTTCGGTCGTGGCGGCCCGCCATGCCGGGCTGTTCGCGGATTGGCACCGCTGGCTCGATCAGGCGCGGCGCGACGGATCCGCCCAAAATGCCTGTTAATGCCGGTATAAACGGCAAACGCCTGCGAACCGGGCGACTATTGCCCTGACGGGCGCGCTGAGGGAGAATACCGGGCTTGTTTTGATGCCGGAATGCGCGACCCCGCCGCGTTGCAATGCTTGGGCGGACCATGACCCGCAGCCGTAACGAAGAACAAATATAACCTCCCTTTGGCAGGCATGTGCCACCGCGGGTTGCGATCTCTTACCCGCGCCGAGGGGGTTTTTACCGGTACGGCCGGCGCGCGCGGGCAGCGGCGCCGGGCAAGCCAGGGCCGGGGCGACGGCGCGGGTGGTTGGTGGGATTAGAGTGTGTGCAGCAAGCCGCGAGAGGATTTTCGCGCGGCACGTCGCCACGGGTTCGGCGCGGCGAGCCGCGGCCGGGTGGACCGGATTCATTATATATATAGAGGACTAGCTCATGTCAGCGAAACCCAAGCACGCCCTGCAGAGTCGCCGCGACCTGGCGAACGCGATCCGCGCGCTGTCGATGGATGCGGTGCAGAAGGCCAACTCCGGCCACCCCGGCGCCCCGATGGGCATGGCCGACATCGCCGAAGTGCTGTGGAACGATTTCCTCAGGCACAATCCGGCCAATCCGAAGTGGATGGACCGCGACCGCTTCGTGCTGTCGAACGGCCACGGCTCGATGCTGCTCTACAGCCTCCTGCACCTCACCGGCTACGACCTGCCGATGGAGGAGATCAAGAACTTCCGCCAGCTGCATTCCAAGACGCCGGGCCACCCCGAGTACGGCTACGCGCCGGGCGTCGAGACCACCACCGGTCCCCTGGGGCAGGGCATCACCAACGCCGTGGGCATGGCGATCGCGGAGAAGGTGCTGGCGGGCCAGTTCAACCGCGACGGCCACCACGTCGTTGACCACTATACCTATGTATTCCTGGGCGACGGCTGCCTGATGGAAGGCATCTCGCACGAGGCCTGCTCGCTGGCCGGCACGCTGGGCTTAAGCAAGCTGATCGCGTTTTACGACGACAACGGCATCTCGATCGACGGTCACGTCGAAGGCTGGTTCACCGACGATACCCCGAAGCGTTTCGAAGCCTACGGCTGGCATGTGGTGCGCGACATCGACGGCCACAACCCGGAGGCGGTCAAGAAGGCGATCATGGAGGCGCGCTCGGTCAACGACAAGCCGTCGATGATCTGCTGCAAGACCGTGATCGGCTACGGCGCGCCCAACCTGTGCGGCAGCCACGACTGCCACGGCGCGCCGCTCGGCAATGACGAGATCAAGGCGACCCGCGAGAATCTCGGCTGGAGCCACGAGCCGTTCGTGATCCCCGACGAGATCTATGCCGGTTGGGACGCCAAGCGCAAGGGCGCGGAGGCCGAGAAGGCCTGGAACGACAAGTTCGCCGCCTACCGCCAGGCCCACCCCGGGCTGGCCGCCGAGTTCGAGCGCCGCATGCAGGGCCAGCTGCCGAAGGACTGGGCGGCCAAGGCCGAGGAGTTCATCAAGTCGGTCGACGCCAAGGCCGAGACCATCGCCTCGCGCAAGGCCTCGCAGAACGCCTTGAACGGGCTTGGTCCGCTGCTGCCGGAGTTCCTCGGCGGCTCGGCCGACCTGGCCGGCTCGAACCTGACGATCTGGAAGGGTTCGAAGGGCATCAGCAACACCAATTCCGAAGGCAACTACATCTATTACGGCGTGCGCGAGTTCGGCATGTCGGCGATCATGAACGGTATCGCCCTGCACGGCGGCTTCATCCCTTACGGCGCGACCTTCCTGATGTTCTCCGAGTACGCGCGCAACGCCTTGCGCATGGCGGCGCTCATGAAGGTGCCGTCGATCTTCGTCTACACCCACGACTCGATCGGCCTGGGCGAGGACGGCCCGACCCACCAGGCGGTGGAGCAGACCGCGACCCTGCGGCTCATCCCGAACATGTCGGTGTGGCGCCCCTGCGACGCGGTCGAGAGTGCGGTTGCGTGGAAGTCCGCCATCGAGCGCAAGACCGGACCGAGCTGCCTGATCTTCTCGCGCCAGAACCTGCCGCACCAGGCGCGCGACGCCGCGAAGATCGCCGCCATCGGCCGCGGCGGCTATGTGCTGAGCGAGGCCGACGGCGGCAAGCCCGAGGCCGTCATCATCGCCACCGGCTCCGAGGTCGGCATCGCCATGGAGGCGCAGAAGCTGTTGGCCGCCAAGGGCCGGAAGGTGCGCGTGGTGTCCATGCCCTCGACCGACACCTTCGACGCCCAGGACGCCGCCTACCGCGACAGCGTGCTGCCCAAGGGGGCCAAGCGCGTCGCCGTCGAGGCCGGTGTGACCGCGGTCTGGCACAAGTACGTGGGCCTGGAAGGGCGCGTCGTCGGTCTCGACCGCTTCGGCGAATCGGCCCCGGCCGGCGCGCTGTTCAAGCACTTCGGCTTCACCGGCGAGAACGTCGCCAAGGTGGTCGAAGAGGTATTGTAAGTATTGATTCGCCACGGGGGGCACGGGGGACACGGGGAAAAATCGAGTGGAAGGCGAATTGCCTTGATTACTCTTGTTCCCCCCGTGTCTCCCCGTGTCCCCCGTGGCTAAAGATCATTTTCAACTTTCCGGAGAATCGGACATGGCAATCAAAGTCGGTATCAACGGGTTCGGCCGTATCGGGCGCATGGTGTTCCGTGCCGTCGCGAAGGACTTCAAGGACATCGAGATCGTGGGCATCAACGACCTGCTCGAGCCCAGCTATCTGGCTTACATGCTCAAGTACGATTCCGTGCACGGCCGCTTCCAGGGCGACATCCAGGTCGAAGGCAGCAACCTGATCGTCGACGGCAGGAAGATCCGCCTGACGGCGGTCAAGGATCCGGCCGAGCTCAAGTGGAACGAGGTGGGCGCCGACATCGTCGTCGAGTCGACCGGCCTGTTCCTGACCAAGGAGACCTGCGAAAAGCACCTCAAGGCCGGCGCCAAGAAGGTCGTGCAGTCCGCGCCCTCGAAGGACGACACCCCGATGTTCGTCTACGGCGTGAACCACGCCAAGTACGCCGGTGAAACCATCGTCTCCGCCGCCTCCTGCACGACCAACTGCCTGGCGCCGGTCGCCAAGGTGCTGCACGACAATTTCGGCATCAAGCGCGGCCTGATGACCACCGTGCACGCCGCCACCGCCACGCAGAAGACCGTCGACGGCCCGTCCCAGAAGGATTGGCGCGGCGGCCGCGGCATCCTCGAGAACATCATCCCGTCCTCGACCGGCGCCGCCAAGGCGGTCGGCAAGGTGTTGCCGGAGCTCAACAAGAAGCTCACCGGCATGGCCTTCCGCGTGCCGACCTCCGACGTATCGGTGGTCGACCTGACCGTCGAGCTCAACAAGGAAGCGACCTACGAGCAGATCTGCGCGGCCATGAAGAAGGCCTCGGAAGGCGAGCTCAAGGGCGTGCTCGGTTATACCGAGGAGAAGGTCGTGTCGACCGATTTCCGCGGCAACAGCCTGCCGTCGGTGTTCGACGCCGAGGCCGGCATCGCGCTGGACGGCACCTTCGTCAAGGTCGTGTCCTGGTACGACAACGAGTACGGCTACACCTGCAACATGCTGCGCTTCGTGCAGCACGTCGCCAAGTAATATTCATGTAGGGTGGGTTAGCGGCGAAGCCGCGTAACCCACCGGTCGATCGGCGGGTTACGGCGCGATGCGCCTAACCCGCCCTACATTTATCGGAGCAAAGCAATGTCCGTTATCAAGCTCACCGATCTCGACCTCAAGGGAAAGCGCGTGCTGATCCGCGCCGACCTCAACGTCCCCATCAAGGACGGCCAGGTCACGTCCGACGCCCGCATCAAGGCGTCGATGCCGACCATCGAGCGTTGCCTCGAGGCCGGTGCGCGCAGTGTCATGGTGATGTCGCATCTCGGCCGCCCGGAGGAGGGCGTGTACGACGAGGCCGCCTCGCTCAAGCCGGTGGCCGACTACATGGCCGGCCTGCTGGGCAAGCCGGTTCCGCTCATCAAGGATTACCTCGACCGGGCGCCGTCACTGGCCGACGGCCAGGTCGCGGTCCTGGAGAACGTGCGCTTCAACAAGGGCGAGAAGAAAAACGTCGACGAGACTGCGAAAAAGTACGCCGCACTGTGCGACGTGTTCGTGATGGATGCCTTCGGCACCGCGCATCGCGCCCAGGCGTCGACCCACGGCGTGGCCAAGTATGCGCCGACCGCCTGTGCCGGCATCCTGCTGACGCAGGAGCTGGAAGCGCTCACCAAGGCCCTGCTCGACCCGAAGCGCCCGATGGTGGCGATCGTCGGCGGCTCCAAGGTCTCGACCAAGCTCACCGTGCTCGAGTCACTGTCCGAGAAGGTCGACCAGCTGGTGGTCGGCGGCGGCATCGCCAACACCTTCCTGGCGGCTAGCGGCAAAAAGATCGGCAAGTCGCTGGCCGAGGCCGACCTGATCCCGACCGCCAAGAGTCTGATGGACAAGATGCAAAAGCGCGGCGCGACGATCCCGATCGCGGTCGACGTGGTGGTCGGCAAGAAGTTCGATGCCAACGAGAAGGCGGTGCTGAAGGATGCGGGTGCCGTGGCCGACGACGACATGATCTTCGACATCGGCCCGAAGAGCGCCCAGGAGCTGGCCGGCATCATCATGCAGGCCGGCACCGTGGTATGGAACGGCCCGGTCGGCGTGTTCGAGTTCGACCAGTTCGGCGCGGGCACGAAGACGATCGCCGACGCCATCGCCGCGACCTCGGCCTTCACCCTGGCCGGCGGCGGCGACACCATTGCCGCGATCCAGAAGTACGACATCTACGACAAGGTGTCGTACATCTCGACCGCCGGCGGCGCGTTCCTGGAGTTCCTCGAAGGCAAGAAGCTGCCGGCGGTGGACATCCTCGAACAGCGGGCCAAGAAGCAGCAAGTGGCAAGTAGCAAGTGGCAAGGGAACCAGCCATAATGCGCCCTGCCTTCACTTGCCACTTGCTACTTGAAACTTGCTACTGAATCTATGCTGCGTAGAACCAAGATTGTCGCCACCCTCGGGCCGGCGACCGACGACCCCAAGGTCCTCGACAAGCTGATCGAGGCCGGCGTGGACGTGGTGCGCGTCAACTTCTCCCACGACAAGGCCGAGGTGCACATACGGCGCGCCGAGGCGGCGCGCGAGCGCGCCCAGGCCCACGGGCGCCAGGTCGGCGTGCTCGCCGATATGCAGGGGCCCAAGATCCGCATCGGCCAGTTCATCGACAAGCAGATCAACCTGACCGAGGGCGATACCTTCATCCTCGACGTCGACTGGCCGCTCGACAACGGCAACCGCGAGCGTGTCGGCACGACCTACAAGGCGCTGATCGAGGACGTGAGTCGCGGCGCCACGCTGCTGCTGGACGACGGGCGCATCGTGCTGTGGGTGGACCAGGTGGCCGGCAGCCAGGTGATCTGCCGCGTCGTGGTCGGCGGCGTGCTGTCGAACAACAAAGGCATCAACCGCCAGGGCGGCGGCCTGTCGGCGCGCGCACTGACCGACAAGGACCGCGAGGATATCAAGACCGCCGCGGCCATGCAGGCGGATTACATCGCCATCTCCTTCCCGCGCTCCGCCAAGGACGTCGAGGAGGCGCGCGCGCTGCTGCGTGCCGCCGGTGGCCGCGGCGGCATCGTCGCCAAGATCGAGCGCGCCGAGGCGGTCACGGCCATCGAGGAGATCGTGCAGGCCGCCGACGTGGTCATGATCGCGCGCGGCGACCTGGGCGTGGAGATCGGCGATGCCGCGCTGCCGCCGGTTCAGAAGCGCGTCATTCTGCTGGCGCGCAAGATGAACCGCGTCGTGATCACCGCCACTCAGATGATGGAGTCGATGATCGAGAACGCCATCCCGACGCGCGCCGAGGTCTCGGACGTCGCCAACGCGGTGCTGGACGGCACCGACGCGGTGATGCTGTCGGCCGAGACCGCCACGGGCCGCTACCCGGTCGAGGCGGTGGCGGCGATGGACCGCGTCTGCCGCGAGGCCGAGCGGCACGAGGACACCATCCAGGTCACGCAGCGCATGGAGCACCACTTCTCGCGCATGGACGAGGCGATCGCGCGCGCGACCATTTTCGTCGCCAACCATCTGCCGGTGCGCGCCATCGCCGCCCTGACCGAGTCCGGGTCGACGGCGCTGTGGATGTCGCGCATCAATTCGGCGGTGCCGATCTACGCGCTCACGCCGCACGTGGAAACGCGCCGCAAGGTGACCCTGTATCGCGGCGTGCACCCGGTCGGCTTCACCATGACGTCCAAGGATCCGGCGGCGGTCATGAAAGAGGCGGTCGACGAGCTGCGCCGGCGCGGCGCGGTGCGCGACGGCGATCTCACTATCCTGACCATCGGCGAACCGCTCGCCAAGCCCGGCGGGACGAACACCCTGAAGATCGTCAAGGTCGGCGAGCTGCACGCCGATTGAGCGGGGTCCCGCGGCGGGGCGGGCGAAAACCTCAGGCCGTTTGGGTGATTTCGGGTGACCGCAGCGGTGCCGCGGGCTTCCTTGACAACCCCGGGGAGCCTGAATAGGCTAAACCGGATTTTTCGCCGCCGCGACCACCGTGGACCGCGAGCACCGATGCCGACTCCGGGCACCTCGAGGAGGCGCCGCCACGACACCGGGGGCCGGGGTCGTGAGACGGCAGGCCGGGCAAGAATATTCAACAACCTGAGACCTTAAGTTCGATCGTTGCCGGATCGTCACCGGTCTTATCGCTAATCAGTTAGGAGAAAATTTATGGCATTAGTGTCGCTGCGTCAGCTTCTGGATCACGCCGCCGAGCACGGTTACGGCGTGCCCGCGTTCAACGTCAACAACATGGAGCAGATGCGCGCCATCATGGAGGCCGCCGCCGAGACCGACAGCCCGGTGATCGTGCAGGCCTCGGCCGGCGCCCGCAAGTACGCCGGCGCGCCGTTCCTGCGCCACCTGATCCTGGCGGCGATCGAGGAGTGGCCGCAGATCCCGGTGGTGATGCACCAGGATCACGGCGCGAGCCCGGCGGTCTGCCAGCGCTCCATCCAGCTCGGCTTCTCCTCGGTGATGATGGACGGATCGCTCAAGGAGGACATGAAGACGCCGGCGAGCTACGAGTACAACGTCGACGTCACCAAGCGCGTAGTCGACATGGCGCACGCCTGCGGCGTGTCCGTCGAGGGCGAGCTGGGCTGCCTGGGATCGCTCGAGACCGGCATGGCCGGCGAGGAGGACGGCTCCGGCGCCGAAGGCAAGCTCGATCACTCGCAGCTGCTGACCGACCCGGATGAGGCCGCCGACTTCGTGAAGAAGACCAAGGTCGACGCCCTGGCCATCGCCATCGGCACCTCGCACGGCGCCTACAAGTTCACCCGTCCGCCGACCGGCGACATCCTCGCGATCGAGCGCATCAAGCAGATCCACAAGCGCATCCCCAACACCCATCTCGTGATGCACGGCTCGAGCTCGGTGCCGCAGGAGTGGCTGAAGATCATCAACTCCTACGGCGGCGACATGGGCGAGACCTACGGCGTGCCGGTGGAGGAGATCGTGCAGGGCATCAAGCACGGCGTGCGCAAGGTCAACATCGACACCGACCTGCGCATGGCCTCGACCGGCGCGGTGCGCAAGTTCCTGGTCGAGAACAAGAAGGAGTTCGACCCGCGCAAGTGGCTGATCGCCTCGACCAAGGCGATGAAGGACATCTGCAAGGCGCGCTACGAGGCCTTCGGCACCGCCGGCAATGCGTCGAAAATCAAGCCGGTTTCGCTGGAGGTGATGGTGAAGCGCTACGAGAAGGGCGAGCTCGATCCCAAAGTGAACTGAGTGCGCGCGTCGCGCGCCTCGGCTCGCTCCCTTCTCCCGCAGGGAGAAGGGATGGGGATGAGGGGTGGTTTCCCTCACCCCATCCCTCTCCCGCTGATGCGGGAGAGGGGGAGCGAGAAGGAATCCATCGATATGTTTGGGGCGGGCAACCGCCCCTTTTGTTTATTGGCGTGCATACGTGGCTGTCATCTTCTAGACTTGAAGTAACGGCATTCCGGCATCCAATCCGAGGGACGGCAAGCGTGATGAATGACCGCAAGTTCCCCTGCCCCTGCTGCGGTTACCGCGTGTTCCACTATCAGCCGGGCCATCACGAAAAATGCCCGATCTGCCTGTGGGAGGACGATCTCGCGCAGTTGCGCTTCCCGCGCATGCCGGGCAGCGCCAACACGGTGTCGCTCGAGCAGGGCCAGCACAACTTCGAATCCTTCGGCTCGGCCGAGCGCCGCAACATCGCCGGCGCGCGCGCGCCGGTGGAGGGCGAGGAGCGCGACGCCAGCTGGCGGCCGCTCGATCCGGCGCGCGACAACGTTGAGGAGCCGCAGCGTGGCATCGACTACGCCGACACCTATCCCCTCAACGACACCACGGTCCTATACTACTGGCGCGACACCTACTGGCGGCGGTGGGCGAGCTAGCCCAGTCCGTAGCGGGGCCGGCCGACTTCGGGAGGGCCACAGTGACGGCAAGGGCAGGGGGCGTACCCGCCGCCCACAGAGCGGGGAGGAAGGGATGAAAAAAAGCGCGCGCGCGGGACGCCACGGCGTCAAGGCGCGGCGGTCGCCCGCGCCACGAACCATCGTCCCGCCCAAACTCACCGCCCCCACCCCCGCGCGGCTCTACCCGCGCGAGCGCCTGTTCGAGCTGCTCGACCGCAGTCGCGAGGATCATCGCGTCATCTGGGTGAGCGCCCCGGGCGGCGCCGGCAAGACCTCGCTGGCGACGAGCTATTTGTCGGCCCGTAAGCTCCGGTCGCTGTGGTATCAGGTGGATGCGGGCGACGGCGACGTCGCGTCGTTCTTCTACTATATGGGCCTCGCCGCCCGGCGCGCGACGCCGCGCAGCAAGAAGCCGCTGCCGGTACTGTCCCAGGAGTATCTCGCCGACATCCCGACCTTTACCCGCAATTTCTTTCGTGACCTTTACCGCCGTCTGCCCAGGAACAGCGTCTTTGTTCTCGACAACTACCAGGAAACGCCCGAGGATTCGCTGTTGCACGATGTGCTGCACACCGCCATGACCGAGGTGCCCGAGGGCATGAATCTGATCGTGCTCTCGCGCGTCGAGCCGCCGGCCGTGCTTGCACGGCTTCGGCTCTGTGATCACGCCGCCTGCCTGGACTGGAGCAAGATGCAATTGACGCCTGAAGAGACCGCGGGCATCAGCGCCGTGCGCATGGGTGACAAATCACTCAACGCGGAATCGCTGGAAGCCCTGCATGTCCGTGCCCGCGGCTGGGCGGCGGGGGTGGTGCTGATGCTCGAGCAGGGCTGCGATAGCGCCTGGATTGATCCCGCCGTCACTCCGGACGGACGGAAGTTGCTGTTCGACTACTTCGCGGGCGAATTTATCGCGCGTGCCGAGCCTGCGGTGCAGGAGTTTCTGCTGAAAACCGCTCTATTTCCGAAGGTAAACGCGGACACCGCGGAGTCCCTTACCGGCTTGCGTAATTCCAGGGACATATTGGAGGACCTGACCCGGCGGAACTACTTCACGGTACGACATGCGAGCGAGGACGGGGACAGCTATGAGTATCACCCCCTGTTCCGCGAATTTTTGTTGGCGCACCTCGAGCGGCAGGATGCCGATGCGCTTCGCCTCCTACGGAAGAAAGCCGGCCAATTGCTGGAACAGCAGGGGGACGTGGAAAGCGCCGTGGAGTTATATGCCGTGGCGCAAGAGTGGGGCGCCGCCATACGCCTGATCGTCGCGAACGCCGGCGCATCCATCGCCCACGGCCGCACGCGCCTGCTGCTGCAATGGATCGAAAGGATACCCGAGCCGATCAGGAATGAGACGCCGTGGTTGTTGTTTTGGGCGGGGATGGGCCGTATGTCGTTCGATGCCGTACGGGCGCGCGAGGAGTTGGAGCGGGCGTTCGATGGATTTCAGGGGGCGCAGGATGTCGCCGGCATCTTTCTTGCGTGGTCAGGCATTGTCCAAAACATTATGCACGCGCTAACGAAGGTCGATCGGCTCGATCCATGGATCGAGCGCCTCGATGACTTGCTAAACCAGGGAATGACGTACCCAAACGTGGAAATCGAGGATCGTGTCGTCGCCAGCATGTTCATGGCGCTCGCCCTGCGCCAGCCGCAACACCCGCAATTTTCAACCTGGCGGGACCGCGCCGTCTTGATTCTTGAACGCTCCAGCGACCCGACTCTACGCATGTTCACGGTTTTCTATCTTTTTACCCATTATATCTGGATCGGAGACCTCCCACGCACGGAGTATTTAATGATGCGGCTGAAGGCGCTGGGTGCAATCGAGGAGGCGGCGCCGATGGCGCAGATCACCGTCAAGATGGCGCAAGCGTGGTGCTGGATGATGGGGCGCACCGATGAGTCCCTGGTCCGCGTGGAGGAAGGCCTTGCGCTGTCGCGCCAGACCGGCGTGCACCTGTGGGATTACTTGCTCGTCATACAGGGGACGGTCAGCGCCCTGAGTTCCGGCGACTGTGACACCGCCGAGACGCTGCTTGGACGCATAGAGCCTTTCGTCGATCGGGCGCGAGGAATGGATCGCTTCTACTATTATCATGACCGTGCCTGGCTTGCGCTAGAGCGCGGCGAACTATCGCGCGCCATCGAGTTGCAGCAGCAGGCCATCGTGCTGGCTACCGAGACCGCGGTGTTGTTCGGCGAGGCCAACGCGCATTTCGGCATGTCGCAGATCCGGCATGTGGCGCGCGATGCCGAGGCCGCGCGATCCCATCTGGCCACGATGCGGGAGCTTGGCGTACGGTTGGGCAGTCCATTGATTGAATTCATGTGCCGCGTCGCCGAGGCCCAGGTGGCCTTCGATGCCGGCGATGACGCTCTGGGCCTTGATCGACTGACCGCCGCGCTCAACCTGGGCCGGACCCGGCGCTATGTGAATTTCACCTATTGGCGTCCGCCGGTACTGGCGCGCCTGCTCGCCAAGGCCCTCCAATACGGAATTGAAACGGAATATGTCCGCAATATCATCGCGATACGCGGCCTGCGACCGCCGCCCAACGAGGCCGCTCCCGATGCCTGGCCGTTCCCCGTGAAGCTCTACACCTTGGGCCGATTTTCGCTGCTCGTGGACGACCGGCCCGTGAAATTTTCCACCAAGACGCAGAAGAAACCGCTCGACCTGTTGAAGGTGCTCGTAGCGCTCGGCGGCCGGGAGGTGAGCGAGGCCAGGCTCGCGGAAGCCTTGTGGCCCCAGGCCGAGGGCGACGCCGCCGCCCAGTCCCTGGCCACCACGCTGCACCGGTTGCGCAAACTTATCGGCGAAGACGCGATCGAGCGCCGGGAAGGTCGTCTCACCCTCAACCCCGAACAGGTGTGGATCGACGCCTGGACCCTCGAGCGGCAGATGGCGAGCCTCGAAGCGGCCTGCCGCGAACGTCGCACCGAGGAAGTGTCACGCCTGAGCGACCGGCTGCTCGCACTCTACCGCGGTGAATTTCTTGCCGGCGAAAGCGACGCGCACTGGGCGATCGCGTATCGCGAACGCCTGCGCGGCAAATGTCTGCGGCTGATCGAGCACACGGTTGGCTGCCTGCAACAGGGCCGGCAACACGCCATGGCACTCGCCTGTTATCAGAAGGCGATCGAGATGGACCCGCTCGCAGAAGGGTTTTATCAGGGTCTCATGCGTTGTTATCACGCCCTCGGGCGGCGCGCCGAGGCGCTCGCGACCTATGAACGCTGCCGTCGGCTCCTCGCGGCCCGATTCGGGGTCACGCCGTCACCCCAGACCCAGGCGCTTTATCAGCAGATACTTATCCCGTAATCCTCGCCGGATCGCCCGCCTATATCCCGGTGGGAAATACCCGCCGCGTCACCCTCGTTTCATCTGTACCTGATCTGTAATGGCCGCTTGATAACCTGCCGCCCCATAGCGCGCTTGGCGGGGTATCGAATACGCCATTTCCCCATGCCGGAGCGAAAGCGCGTACATGACAGCAGTGGAGGATCGATACCCGTGCCGGACAAGCTCGGTCGTGAAAGGAAATCGACGTCGGACAGTTACGTCGTGCGTCTCTATCACCACCAGGAAGCCGTGGGCGAGACGCTCGTTGGATATGTCGAGGACCCGCAGCAGGACAGGCAATGGTCGTTCCGGGGCTTGGCCGAGTTCGCGGCGATTTTCGTCGGCCTGGCGGCGCAGCGGCGCGATGCCAGCCGACGCGACCGATAGCGCCGCCATGACGGGGACGGAGTCCGGGCAGGAGACGGCGTGGCAATAAGGTGAGACGCAAGCATATCACGCGTAGATCCAGCCGCACTGCGCCTGAAGCAGGATTCATGGTAGGGCGTATCGCGACGGGCCGGAGCATGCTGGAGCCGAGGGGTAAAACGGGTCGTGCGCAGCTACATCGTACATGTTCACCGCTGCACCGACGCCGTCGTCCCGGAGATCGTGGGGATGGTGGAGGTGCCGGACAAGGGCGAGCGTTATCCGTTTCGAAGCTTCGCGGAGCTGCGTGAGATCTTCGTCTGGGTGGAGGGGCCGGCCGCGCACCCGCACGGCTCCGTTCCGCCGGACGGCAAGGACTGAACGACAGGGGGGATAGTGAAATCGACGGTAATCGGTGCCCTGCTGTGCGGTGCGGTCGCCGCGGCGCTGGGTGCGCGCGCCAGCGCCGGCAAGGTCTGTGACAACGCCTATACGGAGCTCGCGCGCCAGCACTGACGCGGGCCGATGTTCATTTTTTCACAAGCGGAGGAAACAAAAATGACTGTTGTGCAACGTACTGCGATTTTGGTCGTCTTTCTGGGCCTCGGAATCTGCGCCGCCGGTCCGGCGGCGGCCGCGGGGCCGAGCAACACGGTGAAGGGCGGCTTCGTCATCAACCCGGTGGGTTCGGTGCTGCTGGTGGAGTACGAGCGGCTCCTGAACGACCACCTCTCCATCGGCGGCCGCTTCGGCCGGCTCGACTACGACTATGACGACGGCAGCTACAACGAAACCGGCGACGGCAACGGCCTCGAGGTGATGGTGCATTTCTATCCCCGCGGCGAGGGGTTCAAGGGCTTCTTCCTCTCCGGCAGTCTCGGTTTCTGGGATGTCGATTGGGAGTGGACCGACCCGAACGATGTGCCGACGCGCGGCACGGGCACCTCGGACACGATCGACCTGGCGGTGGCGGTGGGCTGGAAGATCCCGCTGGGATCGGAGCATGTCTATCTCGAACCGTCGCTCACGCTCGGAAATTTCTTCTCCGATTCCACCGAGACCACCGGCACCCAGGAGTCGGAGCTTGGCATCTACGTGGGCGCCGGCCTGAAGGTCGGGGGCGCGTTCTGAGCCGGCGGCTCGACGGGGTCGGAGACGGCGAATTCTGCATGAGGTGTTTCGGGCAGGGACGCTCGATTTTTCGCGCGACGATTCGATTTCAGCCGCACGAGCTCGGTACGCATTGGGGGTTCTTTATGACGTTCATGGAAGAGGATGGTTGGGGCAACCCTGACGACAGGCTCCGAAACACCAGATGACATCGTCGGTACGGAAAACGATGAACCGCACTCGGTGCCGGTCCGTTGCGCGTTGCGCGTGGCGCGACACTGGCGGGACTTTCCGGTTGCAGTGGCGGGGGAAGCGCCGGTCGCGGCTGCCCTCCTCCGCCGGCGCCTGCCGGCAACAGCAACTGGGACCAGAGCAACTGGATGTAACGTCACATCAACCGAACGGGGTGCACAAACATGAACAAGCTCAACCATATTCTTCTTATCGCTATCATCATGGCTGTGACCAGCCTGTCAGCGATAGCAGGATCGGTGACAGGGCTTACCACCTTCACCGGGGGCACGCCGGC
>DASWHF010000056.1:0-3704 GCA_036393295.1 Acidiferrobacterales bacterium | reverse complement strand
TTGCCCGGCTCGCAAACGGCTGCGGAGCTGCGGCAGACGCTGGACAGGCTACAGCGCGCCGGCGGCGTGCTGGTGGCGGTGCCAAACGCGATCGGCGGACTGCAGGCGCCGCCCGTGGTACCGCTCACGACGAGCGACCCGGAGCTCGCTACGCAATTGAACCTCGATCGCATCAAGGCCAAACACGCTTGGGCGATCACCACCGGTGATGCTACGCAGCTGATCGCCATTATTGACACCGGCGCCGACTTCGACCATCCCGACTTCTGGGCCACTCCGTCGGGCACCGACACGCGCTTCGCCATCTCGGGTAGCGACCTTGTCGCGGCCGACTGCACCAGCGGGGCCTGCGTGGCCGTCAGCAAGCCGCTCACCTGTCATGCGACGAATGTCTGCAATGCCAGCAACGCAGCGACCGACACTTATGGCCATGGCACGCTGGTAGCGGGCTTCACCGGCGCCGCCACGGACAACGCGTTGGACATCGCCGGCGCGACCTGGCAAGGTCGCCTGCTCGCCGTGCGGTATGCAGCGAGCAACGCGACCGCCACCGTGGGCAACCTTCTCGAAGGCGTCAACTACGCGAGAGGCCAGGGCGCGAGGATCCTGTCGATCAGCACGGCGAACCCGACGACATTCTTCGGCAACATCATCTGTCCCGCCGTCGCCGGCGCGGAAAGCGAAGGCCGGCTGGTCGTCGCGGCTGCCGGCAACGACGGCGCTACCACCAACAACTACCCGGCGGCCTGCGCCGGCGCAATGCCGGTGGCCAACAGCGAGGTCGACGTGTCCGACCAGGACGTCATCCACACCGGGACGCTGCCCAGCAACTATGGCACATGGATTTCCATCGCCGCGCCCGGCACCAACGTGGTATCGACGGCGCGCACCGCCGCCGCGTGCCCGACCTGCGACCCGGCGTACACGTCGCCAACCGGCCACGCGACGGTGACCGGCACCTCGTTCTCGACGCCGCTCGCCGCCGGCGCGGCGGGGCTGGTGCTCGCGCGCAGCCCGTCGATCACCAACGCCGACCTGCGCGCGCTGCTCTTCTCGACCGGCGTCCCGCTGCAGGCGCCGGCGGCGCACATCAACCGCATCGACGCGCTGGCCGCACTGCTGACGTTCAATACGGCACCCACGGCGATCAACCTGTCCGGCCTCTGCGTCCTCGAGAACACCGATTCGACGGCGGGCGCGAGCGTCGGTACGCTCACCACGGTCGATGCCGACGCCGGGCTGACCGGTTTCGAATACACCGTCGTCGGCGGCGCCGACCAGGCGAAGTTCACCATCGGCGGCGTCAACGCCGACCAGCTCGTTATCACCGACGGCGTGCTCGATTTCGAGATCCAGGCGAACTACGCCGTGACCGTTCGGAGTACCGACGTCGGCAATGCCTTCTTCGAGCAGCCTCTCATCGTGGCGGTGTGCAACATCAACGAGCCGCCGATCGTCGCCGACACGACGACCTTCACGCTCCCCGAGAACTCGCCGGCGGCGACGGTCGTCGGTACGCTCGTCGCATCGGATCCCGAGGGCGTTGCGCCGGCGTTCGCCATCACTGCCGGCAACACCGGGGGCGCCTTTGCGATCTCGGGGACCACCGGACAGATCACGGTCGCCAACAGCCTTGCGCTCGACTTCGAGACGACGCCCGTCTTCGCGCTGACCGTGACGGTTTCGGACGGAATGAACACCCTGCCGGTGACCGTCACCGTCAACCTGACGAACATCGACGAGCCGCCGACGATCGCCGGCGGGACCTTCTCGATCCCCGAGAACTCGCCCGCGGCAACGGTGGTCGGTACGATCGCCGCGTCGGATCCCGAGGGAGCACTGACGCTGGCCATCACCGCGGGTAACACCGGCGGCGCGTTCGCGATCTCGGGGACCGGAGAGATCACGGTCTCCAACAGCGCCGCGCTCAACTTCGAGTTGACGCCGGTCTTCGTGCTGACCGTGACGGCGTCCGACGGCGTCACGACGGTGCCGGCGACGGTGACCATCACCCTGACGGACGTGGCCGAGGCGATCCCGAATCCGATCCTCGTTTTCGACCACAGGGAAGCCGGTACCGACGCCTTCGGAAACACCGTCGATCGCTACTTCTTCAACGTGGCGAACTGGTTCGACTATCCGGCGGCGATGTTTGCGCCCCGCCCGGATCTTCCGCCGTGCGTCTTGAATACCGAGGCGTCGCGGACCTGGGTCGACTTCTTCCGCGCCGACACCAACGCGCGCCTGTTCGGCTTCTGCGCGCTGGGGACGCCGTCGAATCTCAACGGGATCTGGTTTGGCGTGATCCCGGCGGGCGCCACGCCGCCGCCGTCCGTCTACATCAAGCTGCTCGACCGCGAAACGAGCATCGAGTACCAATCCAACACGGTCGTGGTTCCTTTCCCCTAGTCTGAGGCCGCGCCCGGAGGCTCGCTCGCCCCCGAGCGCGCCTGCACTTGCCTGAAGGGAACAAACGCGGGCAGCATTCGTCCTCCATGCTGCGCGCGCTGGCAATCCGGGACTTCGTCATCGTAGAGCGGGTCGAACTCGAAACCGGCGCCGGCTTCACGGTGCTCACCGGCGAAACGGGCGCCGGCAAATCCATCCTGGTCGATGCCATCGAGCTGCTGGTCGGCGGCCGCGCCGACGCGTCGCTGGTGCGCGAAGGCAAGGAACGCGCCGAGCTGCAGGCGGAATTCGAGGTGCCGAAGGACAGCCCTCTCGAAAGATATCTTGCCGACGCCGGGCTGGAAGGCGATGCGGGCAATGTCATCCTGCGCCGGGTGATCGACCGCTCGGGCCGCTCGCGCTGCTTCGTCAACGGCCATGCCGCGACGCTGGCGCAGCTCAGGGAAGCGGGCGAGCACCTGGTGGACATCCACGGCCAGCACGAGCACCAGTCGCTGCTGCGCGGCGCCGCGCAACGCGATCTGCTGGACGCGCACGCGGGCGCGCAGGAAATTGCGCGCGCCTGCGCTGACGCCTGGCGCGCATGGAAGCGGCTGGAGGTGCTTGCCGCCGAGGCAGAGCAGCAATTCGCCAAGCGGGAATCCGAGCGCGCGGAGCTGCGGGAAAAGCTCGCCGATCTGAAGACGCTCGTCCTGAAGGACGACGAATGGGATGCTCTGGCCGCGCAGCACCAGCGCCTGGCGCACGGTTCCAGCCTGCTCGCCGGCGCGCAATCCTCGCTGGAGGCCCTATCGGAGGCGGACGGCGCCTGCCTGCCGCAACTGGGCGCGGTCGCCAGGCGACTGCGCGCACTGTCGGAGCACGACGCACACCTGAAGGCGATCGTCGAGATGCTCGAGTCGGCCGAGGCGCAGGCGGCCGAAGCGGCGCGCGGCCTGCGCGACTACGCATCGCGCGTGGATCTCGATCCGGAGGCACTGCGGGCGGTGGAGCAGCGCATCGAAGCGCTGCATGCGGCGGGGCGCAAGCACCGCGTCAAGCCCGCCGGGCTGCCGGCACTGGAGAAGGACCTGGCGCTGCGCTATCGGGAACTGGAGCTCGCAGCGAGCCCCGAAGCGCTGCGGCTCGAAGTGGCGGCGGCCGAGGCCCGCTACGGCGCGGCGGCGACGAAACTGTCGGCCAAGCGCAAGAGCGCGGCGCAGGCCCTGTCCAAGGCGGTCACGGAGGGCATGCAACAACTGGCGATGAAGGGCGGGCGCTTCTCGGTGGCGCTGCGCGCGGTCGAGGTGCCCACC
>DASWHF010000055.1:0-10171 GCA_036393295.1 Acidiferrobacterales bacterium | reverse complement strand
GCGACCTCGACGACCCCGCGCTGCATGCTCGGATCGGCGAACAGCACCGCGCCGAGCGGGCGGGTCTTCAGGTGCCGCAGCCGCCGCTCGCGGCCGGTGAGCGTGCTTGCCGGGATCACCGTGCGCGCGAACACCCAGGGGCGCTCGTCGCACAACAGATACACCTGGCGGATCCAGGCGTTGCGCGCCGGCGGCAACCCGAGCGCCTCGGCCTCGTTGAGCATCGGCCGGGTCCAGCCCTCGAAGTCGACCTCGACCCGGAACCGCCCGCCGCAGGCCGCCGTGAGACGGCGCGTCAGCGAGGTCGAGTCCAGCAACCAGCCGCGCACCGGCTGCGGGATGACGCCGCGACGCAGGCGCGGATGCGGCTGCCAGAGCGGCTCGCAGGCATAGGACGGGGCGTGGGTCATGAACGGAAATCCGGATCGCGGCGCGTGCATCGTGGCGCGCTATTATGACCCGGCCCCGGACTGCGCGCCAGGACCCGGCCCCTCACACTTCGCCGTAATCCTCGCGCACCCCCAACCAGCGGCGGATGATCGGCGCGATGCGGTCGGGGTGGCGCTCGGCGAGCAGGCGCGCGGCGCGGTCGATGCGTGGCAGCAGCGCCTGGTCGCGCACCAGGTCGGCGATGTGGAAGGCCTGATCGCCGGTCTGACGCGTGCCCAGCACTTCGCCCGGGCCGCGCATCTCGAGATCCTTGCGCGCGATCTCGAAGCCGTCGTGGATGGCGCGTATCACGCTCAGGCGCTCGCGCGCGGCCGGTGACAGCGGCGCGTGGTACATCAGCACGCAACTGCTCTGGGCGCTGCCGCGGCCGACCCGGCCGCGCAACTGGTGAAGCTGTGACAGCCCGAGGCGCTCGGCGTTCTCGATGATCATGAGGCTGGCGTTCGGCACGTCGACGCCGACCTCGATCACCGTGGTCGCCACCAGCAACTGCACGCCGCCGTCCTTGAACGCGGCCATCGCCTTCTCCTTCTCGGCCGGTTTCATACGGCCGTGCACCAGCGCGATGCTCAGGTTTGGCAGGGCGGCGCGCAGCGCCGCCTCGGTATCGGTGGCGGTCTGCAGCTGCAGAGTCTCGGACTCCTCGATCAGCGGACACACCCAGTACACCTGGCGCCCGTCCGCGCAGGCGGCCGCGACGCGTGCGACCACCTCGGCGCGGCGCGTGTCCGGCACCACCACGGTCTCGACCGCCTTGCGTCCCGGCGGCAGCGCGTCGATCACCGACACGTCGAGATCGGCATAGAACGCCTGCGCCAGGGTGCGCGGAATCGGGGTCGCGGTCATGATGAGCTGGTGCGGCACGCGCCCGTCGTGGCTGCCCTTCTCGCGCAGCTGCAGGCGCTGGTGCACGCCGAAGCGGTGCTGCTCGTCGACGACCACCATGCCGAGACGCGCGAACTCGACCTGCTCCTGGAACAACGCATGCGTGCCGACCGCCACCGCGGCGCGGCCGCTGCCGATGCGCTCGAGCTCGGTGCGGCGCGCGCGGGCGCCGAGCTTGCCGGAGAGCCAGGCGACATCGAGTTCGAGCGGCACGAGCCAGGCAAGGAAATTCCGCCAGTGCTGCTCGGCGAGCAGCTCGGTCGGCGCCATCACCGCCACCTGCCAGCCGGCCTCCACGGCGTACAGCGCGGCCAGGGCCGCGACGATGGTCTTGCCGGAGCCGACGTCGCCCTGCACCAGGCGCTGCATGGGGTGGGCCCGGCCCAGGTCGGCGACGACTTCGGCCAGTACGCGCTCCTGCGCGCTCGTGAGCGCGAACGGCAGGCGCGCGCGCAAGGCGTCGGCCAGCCGCCCGGTATTCGCGAACGCCGGTGCGGCATGGCGCGCGACCCGCTCGCGCAGGCGTTTCAAGCTCAGGTGATGGGCGAGCAACTCCTCGAACACCAGCCGCTGCTGGGCCGGATGGCTGCCGGCGGCGAGCTGTTCGAGCGCCACGTCCGGCGGCGGGCGGTGCACGGTGCGCAGCGCCTCCGCGAGGCCGGGCAGCCCGAGCTCGGCGAGCAGCTCCGCCGGCAGCCAGTCGCGGATGCCGCGCAGATGATCACCGAGCACCCGGTCGGTGAGCTTGCGCAGGCTGAGCTGGTGCACCCCCTCGGTGGTCGGGTAGACCGGCGTCAGCGCGGTCTCGACCGGCGGGGGTGCCGCGCCGTCGAACAGCTCGTACTCGGGATGGATCATCTCCAGGCCGCCGGCTCCCAGGCGCGCCTCGCCGAAGCAACGCAGGCCGCGGCCGCGCTCGAGATTGTCCTGCTGGGAGCGGGAGAAGTGAAAGAAGCGCAGCGTCAGGCTGCCGGTGCCGTCGCTGATCCGGCACAGCAGGCTGCGGCGCCCGCGGAACACCACGTCGCTCAAATCGATGCGACCGACGACGACCGCCTCCATGCCGGCGCGCAGGCTCCCGAGCGGCGTGACGCGCGTGCGGTCCTGGTAGCGGAACGGCAGGTGGAACAGCACGTCCTGGACGGTGTTGAGCCCGAGGCGCTCGAGCTTTTGCGCGAGCCTGGGGCCCACGCCCTTCAGCGCGGTGACGGGACGATGCTCAATGTCCATGGTGATCGTCGATATGAATCTGGCTACGCAACGCATAGACGCAGAGAAAACATCTGCAACGGTAGGCGGGCCGTGCCCAGCGGGGCTGGAAGCCCCACCTACAATTTTTCCTGCGTCTTTGCGTTGCGGTGTTCAGCCCTGGTCGATGTCGTGCATTCCCGGTCAGGATCGGCCGGCCAGGACCATGATCGCGTCCATCTCGACTGCCGCGCCCTTGGGCAGCGACGCGACGCCGACCGCGGCGCGCGCCGGGTAGGGCTCCTGAAAATACTCGGCCATGACTTCGTTCACCGTGGGGAAGTTCTTGAGATCGGTGAGGAACACGGTGAGTTTGACCACGTCCTGCAGGCCGCCGCCGGCGGCCCGGGCGACCGCCGCCAGATTGTCGAACACGCGCGCGATCTGGGCGCGCATCTCGTTCGACACCAGCTCGCTGCCGCCCGGCACCAGCGCGATCTGCCCGGAGAGATAAACCGTATCCCCCACCTTCACCGCCTGCGAATACGTCCCGATCGCCTGCGGCGCATCATTGGTCTTGATGGTCTCGCGTTTCATGTTCTTCCTCGAAGTTATTGGTCACCCGACCCTCCCTTGATCATATTAATCGCGCGCAGCGCACCACACCTTGCAACTTACCACTTGCCACTTGCAACTTGATTTTCAACCTTTCCTCCTGTTAATACGTATCACCGCCTCTTTCGACCGGATGCGCCGCATGATGCGCGCCAGGTGCGCGCGGTCGCGAACCTCGACGGTCAGGTCCATGGCCGAGTTCAGGCCGTCGCGCTCCTCGATCGACAGCGTATCGATGTTGGCGTCGAGCTCGGCGATGGTGGCGGCGACGGTGGCCAGCACGCCGCGCTGGTTCTTGACCTCGATACGCAGCGCGACCGGGAACACGCCGTCGATGTCGCGCTCCCACTGGACGTCGATCCACTGCTCGGGATGCTTGCGGTATTTGACCACGTTCGGGCAGTCCTCGGTATGGATGACGATGCCGCGTCCGGCGCTGATGAAGCCGAGTATCGGATCGCCCGGGATCGGCCGGCAGCAGCGCGCATAGTTCACCACCACGCCCTCGGTGCCGCGGATCGCCAGCGCCTGCGAGGCCGGCTTGACGGGTAGCTCGGCGGCCGCCGGCATCATCTGGCGCGCCACCACCGCGGCCAGCCGGCTGCCCAGGCCGATGTCGGCGAGCAGGTCGTCCCAGGTCTTGAGCTTGAGCCCTTTGAGCAGGCCGCCCTTTTCGACGTCGCTCAGCGCGTTGAGATCCATGCCGGCATCGGCCAGCGCCTGCGCCAGCAACCGCTGGCCGAGCTTGACCGACTCGTCGCGCTGCAGGTTCTTGAGGTAGCTGCGGATATGCGCGCGCGCCCGGCCGGTCGCGACGTAGTCGAGCCAGGCCGGGTTCGGCCGGCCCCAGTTGGAGGTGATGATCTCGACGTGGTCGCCGTTGCGCAGCACCGTGCGCAACGGCACCAGCTGGTGGTTGATCTTGGCGCCGACGCAGCGGTTGCCGACGTCGCTGTGCACGTCGTAGGCGAAGTCAATGACGGTCGCGCCGCGCGGCAGCTTGCGGATGTCGCCGTTCGGGGTGAACACATAGACCTCGTCGGGAAACAGATCGACCTTGAGGTGCTCGAGAAACTCGTTGGGATTGCCGGCCTGCTGCTGGATCTCCAGCAGGTCCTGCAGCCACTGCAGGGCGCGCTTCTGCACCTGGGCGCCCTGGTCGCCGCTCTTGTACAGCCAGTGGGCCGCGACCCCGGCCTCCGCGACGCGGTGCATCTGCTCGGTGCGGATCTGGATCTCGATCGACACGCCAAACGGCCCGAATACGACGGTATGCAGCGACTGGTAGCCGTTGGCCTTGGGGATGGCGATGTAGTCCTTGAAGCGCCCGGGGATGGGCTTGTAGAGATTGTGGATGACGCCGAGCACCCGGTAGCAGGTGTCGACCTTGTCGACAATCAGGCGGAAGGCGTAGACGTCGTAGACCTGCTCGAAGCTGACGCGCTTGCCGCGCATTTTCTTATAGACGCTGTAGAGATTCTTCTCGCGCCCGCTGACCTCGGCCTTGAGGCCCTCCTGCTCGATCTGGGCGAGCATGGCGTTGCGCACCTTGTCGACGATGGCCTTGCGGTTGCCGTGGCGCTTGCGCATCGCCTCGGCGAGCACCCGGTGGCGCAACGGGTAGACATTGGCGAAACCGAGATCCTCGAGCTCGTGCGACCACTGGTGCATGCCGAGCCGGTTGGCGATCGGCGCGTAGATGTCCAGGGTCTCGCGGGCGATGGCGCTGCGGCGTTCCGGCGGCAGCACCCCGAGGGTGCGCATGTTGTGCAGGCGGTCGGCGAGCTTGATGAGGATGACGCGGATGTCCTGCGACATCGCCAGCAGCATCTTGCGGAAGTTCTCGGCCTGCTCCTCTTCCTTGGTGCGGAACTCGATCTGGCCGATCTTGGTGACGCCGTCGACCAGATCGGCGACGTCCTTGCCGAAGTCCTCGGCGACGGTCTCCTTCAGGGTCGGGGTGTCCTCGATGACATCGTGCAGGATGGCGGCGATGATCGAGCGGCTGTCGAGGTGCATGGCCGCCAGGATGTGCGCGACCTCGAGCGGATGGAAGATGTAGGGTTCGCCGCTTTTGCGCTTCTGGCCGTCATGCGCCTCGGCGCCGAACAGATAGGCGCGGTAGACGTCCGCGACCTCGGCGGGGCTTAGATAGGCCTCCAGCAACGCACACAGGTCACCGATCCGGAACGGGTGACCGGGCGCACCCGCCGGCGTGGGTTCAGCCGTTGGGTTCGGCGCCGACCTCTGGCTCGGCGGCCGCGGGCGTTTCGGGCGCGGGCGCGCCGATTTGCTGGGTTGTGTCCTCATCGGCCTCGTATTCCGGCTCGCTGCTTTCCTCGTCCAGGATGGCATTGGTGATGAAGCCGCCGGCGATCTCGCGCAGCGCGATCACGGTCGGTTTGTCGTTCTCGCGATCCACGCAGGGCTCGGCGCCGAGCGCCAGCTGGCGGGCGCGCCGTGTCGCGACCAGCACCAATTGAAAACGATTCTCTACGTTATCCAGGCAGTCTTCTACCGTCACACGCGCCATGCTTCACCTCTGAAGTCTCTATAAAAATCCGCCCTGCTAACGGGCCTAAGAGCGTCCAACAAACTAAAACCCTTTAACCACGGGGAGCACGGGGAACGGCAAAGACCAGGAAACCCTCCTTCGCTTTTCCCCGTGCCCCCCGTGGTTCAAAATTTAATTCATCGGGCTTCAATGAAATTATACATCGCAGTGAGTATCTTACTGATATTCGGCTGATTTTTCCATTCATTCCGCCAAAAGCCCGGAGATATCGATAGTTAGCGGCCGGACCCGGTCGGGGCGGCCGTCCAGAATGGCCTCGATATCGGCCAGCGCCCGGTCGAAATCGTCGTTCACCACGACATGCCCGAACTCGTCGTGGTGGCGCATCTCGGCGACGGCGTCGCGCATGCGCCGGGCGATCACGGTCGCGTCGTCCTGGCCGCGCTTGCGCAATCGCTCCTCGAGCGTGGCGCGCGACGGCGGCAGGATGAAGATGCTCACCGCGTCCGGCATCGCCTTGCGGATGTTGCGCGCGCCCTGCCAGTCGATGTCCAGGATCACGTCCTTGCCGCCCGCCAGCAGCGTCTCGACCGAGCGGCGCGCGGTGCCATAGTAATTGTCGAACACCCGGGCGTGCTCCAGGAACTCGCCGGCCGCGACCATGCGCTCGAAGGCCGCGCGGTCGACGAAATGGTAATGCACGCCGTCGCGCTCGTCCGGCCGCGGCGCGCGCGTGGTGTGCGACACCGACACCGCGAGCCCCGGCCGCCGCTCGATCAGCGCCTTGGCCAGGCTCGACTTACCCGCCCCGGACGGGGCGGAAAGTATGTAAAGTATGGGCATTGTCTCAGCGTGACACGTATTACTGACCGGGTCGGTGAACAGTACGCACTACCGTAGGGTGGGGCCCTGCCCCACCGTGCAAACGGTTGGTGGGGCAGGGCCCCACCCTACAAACTCGCTACTTGCTACTCGATGTTCTGCACCTGCTCCCGCATCTGCTCGATCAGCACCTTGAGGTCGACGGCGGCGTTGGTCAGGCGCACGTCGGCGGCCTTGGCGCCGAGGGTGTTGGCCTCGCGGTTGAGCTCCTGCATGAGGAAATCCAGGCGCCGGCCGACCTGGCCGCTTCCGCCGAGCACGCGCCGCACCTCGCCGATATGGGCGGTCAACCGGTCGAGCTCCTCGTCGACGTCGATCTTCTGGGCGAACAGCACGATCTCCTGCTCGACGCGCGCCGGGTCGAGCTGCTCGCGCACCTCGGCGAGCCGGGTGGTCAGCCGGGTGCGATAGCTCTGCACCACTTCGGGCAGCACCGCGCGCAGGTCGGCGACGATCTTCTCCATGACATCGAGCCGGGTGCGCAGCGTGTCGGCGAGCTGCGCGCCCTCGCGACGGCGCGTCTCCACCATGTCCTTCAACCCCTCGCCCAGCAGTTCGAGCGCGGCGGCGCCGAGCGCCTCCAGGTCGATCGCGGGCGCAGCGATCACCCCCGGCCAGCGCAGGGCGTCGACCACCCGCAGCGGGGCGACCTCGACCCCGGCCTCGGCGGCCTGCTGCCGGACCCGGGCCCCCAGGGCCAGCAGCCGGTCGAGCAGCGCGCTGTCGTGGGACAGGTCGCCGCTCAAGCCCTCGCGCGCCTGGAAGCGCAGCTGGCAATCGACCTTGCCGCGGCTGAGAAGCTTCGCCACCCGATCGCGCACCTGGGGTTCCAGGCCGCGCAGCTCCTCGGGCAGGCGCAGCGAGACCTCCAGGTAGCGGTGGTTGACGGAGCGCAGCTCCCAGATAAGGCTGCCGGCCGGGGTCTCCCGGTCGCGCCGCGCGAAGGCGGTCATGCTGAGGGTCATGGCGGGGACTTCTGCTCGTATCGGCTCGGGCGATGGTAAACTGATTCCCGGCGATTAGAAACACTGGATTCCAAACGCCGCCGCATTATCTATATTTATATAAGTATGCCGACCCCGACCCGCCCATGAAGCGCCTCAACCATACCCTGCCCAAAGGCTACGAGCTGAACGGCTACCGCATCGAGAAGACCGTCGGCGGCGGCGGCTTCAGCCTCGTCTACCTGGCCACGGCGCTCGGGACCGACAAAAAGGTGGTCATCAAGGAGTACCTGCCGAGCACCCAGTCCCGGCGCCTCGAGGACTCGCGGGTCGAGCCGCTCAACGAGGAGCTCGCCAACGCCTACCGCCAGGGCATCAAGCGCTTCTTCGACGAGGCCAGCGCGCTCGCCAAGGTCAACCATCCGAACATCGTGCGGGTCGAGAACTTCTTCCGCGCCAACAACACCGTCTACATGGTGATGCGCCACGAGCAGGGCAAGGACCTGCGCTGGTACATCAAGAGCAAGTCCGGAAATCTGAGCGAGAAGTTCATCCGCACGGTGTTCCCCAAGCTGCTCTTGGGCCTGCGCGAACTGCACAACAACCGGCTGCTGCACCTCGACATCAAGCCGGCCAACATCTTCCTGCGGCCCGGCGGCAAGCCGCTGCTGCTCGACTTCGGCGCCGCCCAGGGCTCGATCGTCGGCAGCAAGCCGGTCGGCCCCTATACGCTGACCATGGGCTTCGCGCCGATCGAACAACATATGAGCGGACATCTCGGGCCGTGGACCGACATGTACGCGATCGGCGCCTCCATGTGGTCGTGCATCAGCGGCCGGCCGCCGCCGCCGGCCACGGACCGCGCCATCAAGGACAGCTACAAGCCGGCCGCGCGGACTTACGCGCGCCGTTACTCCAACCAGCTGCTCGAGGCCATCGACTGGTGCCTGCAGATGAACCAGCTGGAGCGGCCGCAGAACGTGCAGGCGCTGCTCGATTTCCTCAGCGCCGAGCCGGTCGAACCGCCCGAGCCCGAGGGCGGCGACGCGATCTGGGGAATCAAACTGCCGTGGCGCAAGAAGGGTTGAGGGCGCATGAAGTTTCAGCTGGCCCATCATAGCCTGAAGGGTGCGCGACCGACCAACCAGGACCGCATCGCCTACGCCGAGACCGACAGCGCGCTGCTGATGGTCCTGGCCGACGGCCTGGGCGGCCACGAGGGCGGCGAGCTCGCCGCCGAGGCGCTGACCCAGACCCTGGTGCGCGCCTTCCAGTCGGTCAAGCAGCCCTATATCACCAAGCCGTCGGCATTCCTGGCGCTCGGCATCATGCAGGCCCACAAGCAGATCCTCGCCCACGGCCGCGCCCAGATCCCGCCGATCACACCGCGCACCACCTGTGTGGTCTGCCTGGTGCAGCGCGGCTATGCCTACTGGGCGCATGTCGGCGACAGCCGGCTCTATCACTTCCGCGGCACCGAGCTGCTGGCCCGCACCCTCGACCACAGCACCACCGAGCAGTTGCGCCAGGACGGGCTGCTGTCCGAGGAGGAAATGCAGCAGCACCCCGACAAGGGGCATCTGCTGAAATGCGTCGGCGGCCCGCGCAAGCCGGTCATCAGCCTCGGCGAGGAGACCGTGCTGCACCGCGGCGACAGCCTGCTGTTGTGCTCGGACGGCCTGTGGCAGGCCTTCACGCCCGACGAGATCGCGCGCTACCTCGCCTACAAGTCGCTGGACGAGGGCACCGAGGAGATGCTGCTCGCGGCCGAGAGCAAGATGAAGCGGACCTGCGACAACCTGAGCGCCATCGCGCTGCGCTGGAACGAACCGGTCACCAGCGAACTGCCGCTGCAATCGGCGCCCGCCAAGGACGCGGACCCGGACGCGCTGTGGGAGGCCGCGCGCGTCCAGACCCAGGGCCGCAAGCTTCAGGACAAGGAACACAAGACGACGCCCCGGACCCACAAGGAAGAGCTCGAAGACACCATCAAGGAGCTCGAAGAATTCGTGAAGCAGTTCGAGCCCAAGCGCTGACCGCACGGTCGGGCGGCGGTCAACCGGCGCCGGGAATGCGCTACAATGCGCGCTGTGACTTCCTTTAGGACACCCCATGAGACCCAGTGGCCGCGCGCCCGACGCGCTGCGCGAGATTCGCATCACGCGCCGATACACCCGCCATGCCGAAGGCTCGGTGCTGATCGAGTTCGGCGAGACCCGCGTCATCTGCAACGTCAGCATCGACGAGAAGGTGCCGCACTTCCTCAAGGGCAAGGGCCAGGGCTGGATCACCGCCGAGTACGGCATGCTGCCGCGCTCCACCGGCAACCGCATGCCGCGCGAGGCGGCGGCCGGGCGCCAGGGCGGGCGCACACTCGAGATCCAGCGCCTGATCGGTCGCAGCCTGCGCGCCGCCGTCGATTTGAAGCTGCTCGGCGAACGCACCCTGACCGTCGATTGCGACGTGATCCAGGCCGACGGCGGCACACGCACCGCGTCGGTCACCGGTGGCTGCGTGGCGCTGCACGACGCGCTCGCGCAGCTGCGCGCGCGCAAACTGCTCGCCCACGATCCGCTGCGCCACCTGGTGGCGTCGGTCTCGGCCGGCATCTACCAGGGCACGCCGGTGCTGGATCTGGACTACGCCGAGGATTCGACCGCCGAGACCGACATGAATTTCGTCATGGACGACG
>DASWHF010000054.1:0-5290 GCA_036393295.1 Acidiferrobacterales bacterium | reverse complement strand
GACCGACTTCATCTGCGTGGTCAGCCGGGAATCGGCCTGCGGGAACTTCTCGAAGGTGAATCGCGGGATCTTGGTGACGACGTAGTCGATGGCCGGCTCGAACGACGCCGGCGTGCGGCCGCCGGTCACCTCGTTGCGCAGCTCGTCGAGCGTGTAGCCCACCGCCAGCTTGGCCGCGACCTTGGCAATCGGGAAACCGGTGGCCTTCGAGGCCAGCGCCGACGAGCGCGACACGCGCGGATTCATCTCGATGATGATCATGCGGCCGTCTGCAGGGTTGATCGCGAACTGCACGTTCGAGCCGCCGGTGTCAACGCCGATCTTGCGCAGCACGCGGATCGAGGCGTCGCGCATCAGCTGGTATTCCTTGTCGGTCAACGTCTGCGCCGGCGCCACCGTGATCGAATCGCCCGTGTGCACGCCCATCGGGTCGAGGTTTTCGATCGAGCAGATGATGATGCAGTTGTCCTTGCGGTCGCGGACCACCTCCATTTCGAACTCTTTCCAGCCGAGCAGCGATTCCTCGATCAGGACCTCGGTGGTCGGCGACAGGTCGAGGCCGCGCGCGGAGATCTCCTCGAACTCCTCGACGTTGAAGGCGATGCCACCGCCGGTGCCGCCCAGCGTGAAGCTCGGGCGGATGATCACCGGGAAGCCGATGCCGGCCTGGATGGCGCGCGCCTCCTCGATCGTGTGTGCCACGCCGGAGCGCGCCGAGGCCAGGCCGATCTCGGTCATCGCGTCGCGGAATTTCTGCCGGTCCTCGGCCAGGTCGATCGCGGTGGCGTTCGCGCCGATCAGCTCGACGCCGTGCTTTTCGAGCACGCCGTGCCTGGCCAGGTCCAGCGCGCAATTCAGCGCGGTCTGGCCGCCCATGGTCGGCAGCAGCGCGTCCGGCTTTTCCCTGGCGATGATCTGCTCGATGGTCTGCCAGCGGATCGGCTCGATGTAGGTGGCGTCGGCCATCTCCGGGTCGGTCATGATCGTCGCCGGGTTCGAGTTGACCAGGATGACCCGGTAGCCCTCCTCCCGCAGCGCCTTGCACGCCTGCGCGCCGGAGTAATCGAATTCGCAGGCCTGGCCGATGATGATCGGCCCGGCGCCTATGATCAGGATGCTTTCGAGGTCGGTGCGCTTAGGCATGCGAGGCCTCGCGCGTGGCCGGCTCGCCGCCCGTCGCGCGGGCCGATTCCATCAGGGCGATGAACCGGTCGAACAGGTAGTCCACGTCGTGCGGGCCGGGCGAGGCTTCGGGGTGGCCCTGGAAGCTGAAGGCCGGCGCGTCGAGCACGCGCAGGCCCTGGTTGCTGCCGTCGAACAGCGAGCGGTGCGTGACGGTCGCGTTTTCCGGCAGGGTCGCTTCGTCGACCGCGAAACCATGGTTCTGGCTGGTGATCAGCACGCGGCCGGATTCGAGGTCCTGCACCGGGTGGTTGGCGCCGTGGTGGCCGAACTTCATCTTCAGCGTCCTCGCGCCGACGGCCAGCCCCAGGATCTGGTGGCCGAGGCAGATGCCGAACACCGGCAGCTTGCGCGCCAGGAATTCGCGCGCGGCGCTGATCGCGTAATCGCAGGGCTCCGGGTCGCCCGGGCCGTTGGTCAGCAGGACGCCGTCGGGCTGAAGCTTGAGGACCTCCGCCGCGCTGGTCTGCGCCGGGACCACCGTCACGCGGCAACCGCGGTTCACCAACAGCCGCAGGATGTTGCGCTTGACGCCGAAATCGCAGGCCACGACATGGAACCGCCCGCCCTCGCGGACACCCTCGCGGTTGCTGGCCAGCTCCCAGCTGCTGCGGGTCCAGGCATAGGGCTCGCGGCAGCTGACGACCTTGGCCAGGTCCATGCCCTTCAGGCCCGGAAACTCGCGGGCCCTGCGCAGCGCCAGCGCCGCGTCGGCCGACCCGGCCATCAGGCAGCCGTTCTGGGCGCCCTTGTCGCGCAGGATCCGCGTCAGGCGGCGCGTGTCGATCTCCGCGATCCCCACGACCTTGTGGCCGCGCAGGTATTCGGCAAAATCCTGGGTCGAGCGGAAATTCGAGGCCGGCCGCGGCGCTTCGCGCAGCACCAGGCCGGCGAGCTGGACCTTTTCGGATTCGGCGTCCTCGGCGTTGGTGCCGACATTGCCGATGTGCGGATAGGTCAGCGTGACGATCTGCTCGCGGTAGGAGGGATCGGTCAGGATCTCCTGGTAGCCGGTCATGGCGGTGTTGAACACCACCTCGCCGACCGTGATCCCGTCGACGCCGATGGAAATGCCGCTGAAAATAGAACCGTCCGCGAGGGCGAGAAGTGCCGGGACGGTAGGTTTCATCGAGAGCGTCTAATCCGGTAGTGGACACAGAAACGGGGGCCAATTTCCGTGTTGGGCCCCCGTTCAGGATTAGGCGAGCATTTTACCCGACGCGCGCAGCGAGTGAAAGCGCTTTTTCCTATTTTCCTGCCGGGCGCAGTGGCCGCGTTTCGCGTTTCAGCACGCCGACCGTGACCCGGTTGCGCTGCCCGCGCCGCTCGTAGCTGTACCGGGACGACACACCGGCCACCAGCGCCCGCCCGAGCCCGCCGAGGGCGGCATCCCGCGGGTCGGCGACCGCGACCGGCTGCGGGACGCGGTCGAAGGGGTCGAAGGCCGCGGCACCATCCTCCGCGATCAGCTCGATCTCGGCCCCCGCGTCGCGGACCACCAGGGCCACCTGCCGGCGGCTGTCGCCGCCGTAGCCGTGGATCACCGTGTTGATGAACAGCTCCTCGGCGACCAGGATGAGCCGCAGGGTCGCCTGGCGGCCGGCCCCGAGCTCGCGGCAGCGCCGCTCCACGAACGCGCAGACCCGCGGCAGGGCATCCGCCCGCGCCCGGAAACGCTGCCGTTCGGCGGTCACCTGAGACCTGGTTCACCGCGCCCGGCGCCGGGCCGGCGGCTACTATGGGACCGCGTCAGGCAGCGCCTGGCCAAACGGGGAGAGCCGACATGAGACAACTGCGAAAGATGAGCGTCCTGCTGATGCTGCTGGTGCTGGCTCCGGCCGCCGCCGCAGCCGATGTGGGCCAGGTCAAGACGTCCAAGGGCGGCGTGGTGATCGTGCGCGACGGCCAGGAACTGGCCGCCCCCGCCGGCACGCCGGTTCAGCAGTCCGACCGGATCCTGACCCGGGCCGACGGCTCCGTCGGGATCGCGTTCCGCGACAATTCCCTGCTTTCGCTCGGCCCCGACAGCTCGCTCGACATCAGCCTGTTCTCGTTCGGCGCCAGGCAGGCCGCCGACGCGCTCGAAGCGACGCTGAACCGCGGCACGCTGTCTGCGGTGTCCGGCAAGATCGTCACGAAGTCGCCCGAGGCCATGCGCATCCACACGCCGACCTCGATTCTCGGCGTGCGTGGCACCGAATTTTTCGTCGAGGTGACCAACGCCAACGCGGATCGATGATCCGCGTCCTGGGACGCACGCTCGCGCTGGCGCTCGCGCTGGCCGTCCTGCCGGGGTGCTGCTGGCTGTGGAAACCATCAGGGCCTGAAACCTTGGTGGTCGTCGTACCCAGCCGGCACGACGGCCACGTGGGCGCGGTGGTGGTCGCCAAGGGCGAGGAGCGGCAGGTGCTCGACAGCGCCTATGCGACGGCGCGGGTGAAGAGCCGCGGCCACGTGCACCGCACGTCGCTGAGCGCCGAGGAGGTCCAGCGGAAGTTCGCCCAGGCCAGCGCCGCCCTGCCGCGCAAGTCGATGGCCTTTACGCTGCATTTCGTGCTCGCCAACCAGACGCTGACGCCCGAATCGAGCGCCAGGCTCGACCAGGTGCTCGCCGAAGCCGCGAACTGGGAAGCCGCCGAGATCGATGTCGTCGGTCACACCGACCGCATGGGCACGCCGGAGAACAACGACGCCCTCTCGCTGAAGCGCGCCGAGCACGTCCGGCGGCTGCTGATCGACAAGGGCGCCAAGCCCGAAGCGGTTACGGCCATCGGCATGGGCGAGCGCCAGCCGGTCATCGAAACCGCCGACGGCGAGGCCGAGGCCGCCAACCGCCGGGTCGAAGTCATCGTCCGCTAGGGCCTCAGCCCGCACGCAGGTTGCCCCCGTTCCAGCGCAGCGCGAGCACGGACATGTCGTCGGCCGGCTCGGCGCCCTGCACGAACTCCAGCACGTCCCGCCGCACGGCCTCGACGAGCGCCGCCGGATCCTCGCCCTTGCGGCTCGCGAAGACGGCCTCCAGGCGCTGGCGGCCGTAGAGCTGGCCGTCCGCGTTGGCCGCTTCGGTGATGCCATCGGTGGTCAGGCACAGTTGCTCGCCGGGCACCAGCCGGTCGCGGCCCAGCGGATACGGGTAGCCCTCGAGTACGCACAGCGGCGGCCGCCCGCCGTGGTCGATCCGGCGTGCGAGCTGGCCGGGGCGCAGCCCGTAGATCGGATCGTGTCCAGCGTTGCAGAAGATCAGGTCGCCGGTCTCGAGGTCCAGGCTCAGCACCAGCATCGTCACGAACAGCGATTCCGGATTCTCGCGCCGGATCTCGGATTCGGCCTGCGCCAGCGCCTGCTCGAGCGCGTGCGGGTGCCGCAGCACGGCGCTCTTGCACAGCGACTTGATCAGGGCCATGAACATGGCCGCGCCGAGGCCCTTGCCCGAGACGTCGCCGATCATCACGAACAGCGTGCGCTCGTCGAGCAGGAAGAAATCGTAGAGGTCGCCGCCGACCGTGCGCGCGGGTTCCATGAAGGCCTTGAGATCGACCCTGCGGTCGCCGGCGAGCACGCCCGGCGACTCGGGCAGCATCCCGAGCTGGACGCGCCGCGCCGTTTCGAGCTCGCCGGTCAGCCGCGCCGCGGCCTCGCGCTCCCCCTGCAGGCGCTGGTCCAGGTCGCGCCGCTGGCGCTGGCTCTCGGCCAGCACCGCGCCGAGCACGAGCGTGAACACCAGCGTCGCGCCGGCCGCGGCGCTTGCCGTGTCTAAGAGCAGACCTGCATTGAAGGCGACCAGCCCGGCGAGCCCCGCTGCCACTAGCACCGCGGCCAGCAGCCCGAATGCCTGCGCCGGAGTGCCCCTGGGAATGCGTCTGACAAAGGCCACCGACATCAGCAGGAACAGCGCCGACTCGACCCAGTGCACCCAGCCTGGCCGGTACAGCCACGAACCGTCGAAGATGTTTTCGAGCAGCTGGGCGCGGATCTCGACGCCGGGAATGCGGTCACCCCTCGGCGTCACCGGCTGGTCGACCAGCCCCTGCCCGGTGACGCCGAGCAGCACGAACTTGTCCCGCAGCAGCGCGGCATCGACCGTGCCGCCCAACAGGTCGGCGGCCGA
>DASWHF010000053.1:0-1598 GCA_036393295.1 Acidiferrobacterales bacterium | reverse complement strand
CTGTCAATTTTTCCCGAGATTGGTAAACTGCGCGCCCTTGCAAGATAGTCAATCAGAACGAGGTTGTTATGTCGGACAGTTTTCTTTTCACTTCTGAGTCGGTATCCGAAGGTCATCCGGACAAGGTCTGCGACCAGGTCTCGGACGCCGTACTGGACGCCATCCTGACGCAGGACAAGACCGCGCGCGTGGCCTGCGAGACGCTGGTCAAGAACAACCTCGTGGTGCTGGCGGGTGAGATCACCACCAAGGCCAACGTGGATTTCGACAAGGTGGCGCGCGAGGTGGTGCGCCACATCGGCTACACCGACGAGATGGGTTTCGGCCCGGACAGCTGCACCGTGCTCACCGCCATCGGCCGCCAGTCGCCCAACATCGCCGCCGGCGTGGACGAGGGCAAGGGCCTCGACCTCGAGCAGGGCGCCGGCGACCAAGGTCTGATGTTCGGCTATGCCACCAACGAAACCGACGTGCTCATGCCCATGCCGATCACGCTGGCGCATCGCTTGGTGAAGCGCCAAGCCGAGGTGCGCAAGAGCAAACTCAACTGGCTGCGCCCGGACGCCAAGTCGCAGGTCACCGTGAAGTACGTGAACCACCAGCCGGCCGGCATCGATTCGGTGGTGCTCTCGACCCAGCATGCCCCGGGCGTCAAGTACGACACCCTGAAGGAAGCCGTGATCGAGGAAATCGTGAAACCGGTGCTGCCGAAAGAATGGCTCACCAGGGACACCAAGTATTTCATCAACCCGACCGGCACGTTCGAGATCGGCGGCCCGGTGGGTGACGCCGGCCTCACCGGCCGCAAGATCATTGTCGACACCTACGGCGGCATGGCGCGCCACGGCGGCGGCGCCTTCTCCGGCAAGGACCCGTCCAAGGTCGATCGCTCGGCCGCCTACGCCGGGCGCTACGTCGCCAAGAATGTCATCGCCGCGGGCCTGGCCACGCGTTGCGAGATCCAGATCGCCTACGCCATCGGCATCGCCAAACCGGTGTCGGTGCACGTCGACACCTTCGGCACCGGCGCGATTCCGGATACCAAGATCGCCGAACTCGTGATCAAGCATTTCGACCTGCGGCCCAAGGGCATCGTGCAGATGCTCGACCTGCTGCGCCCGGTGTATCTCGCGACCGCGGCCTACGGCCATTTCGGCCGCACCGAGGCCGGCTTCAGCTGGGAACGTACCGACAAGGCCGAGGCCCTGCGCGAAGCGGCCGGCCTCAAGGCCAGGAGCGCGGCCACCGCGTAATTTTTTCACCGTCGCCGCCACACGCGGCGAGGCGTTGCCCTCCGAGGAGCGTTGCAACCCCCAAGCTCGATGCTGGGGCCAGGCTCGGAGGGAACGTCAGTCAAAACAACGGCGCTCGCTCAATCCGTACAGGAGCTAGCATCATGAACGCTGTCGTCAATCCGAAGTTCTCCGACTACAAAGTCGCCGACATCAACCTCGCCGGCTGGGGCCGCAAGGAAATCCAGATCGCCGAGACCGAGATGCCCGGCCTCATGGCCTTGCGTGAGGAGTACGCCGCCAAGCAGCCGCTCAAGGGCGCGCGCATCGCCGGCTCGCTGCACATGACCATCCAGACCGCGGTGC
>DASWHF010000052.1:0-13387 GCA_036393295.1 Acidiferrobacterales bacterium | reverse complement strand
GGTAGCGGTGTTTTCCTGCGGCACCATGGGCACTGATCGCCTTACCCATCCCGGCCTGCTGCGCCTGTTGCAACTGGCGAGCCCGATGCTGCCGGTCGGAGCCTACGCCTATTCGCAGGGCCTGGAATGGGCGGTGGAATCCGGCTGGGTACATGACGAGGCCAGCGCAGCGGACTGGATCGGCGGCGTGCTCGGTCAGGGTCCGGCGCGGCTCGAGGTGCCGGTGCTGGCACGCCTGTATCGCGCCTGGACGAGCGACGACCTCGCGCAGGCGCACCACTGGAGCCGCTATCTCGACGCGGCGCGCGAGTCGGGCGAGTTGCAGGCCGAGGCGCGCCAGCTGGGCGAGTCGCTCGCGGTACTGCTGGCACAGCTCGGTATCGAGGCGGCGCGGGATTGGAAAGAAATCGAATACGCCGGTTTCCCGACGCTGTTCGCGCTGGCCGGCGTGCACTACCGCGTGCCGCTGCCGGAAACCGCGCTCGGATATCTGTGGGCGTGGTGCGAGAACCAGGTGGCGGCGGCCATGAAGCTGGTGCCGCTCGGACAGGCCGCCGGCCAACGGATGCTTTCAACGCTCATCTGGCAGTTACCGGCGGCCGCGGAACACGGCCTGGCGTTGACTGACGACGAAATCGGCGTGCTGGCGCCGCGCCTGGCGATCGGCAGCGCCCGGCATGAAACCCAGTACACCCGTTTATTCCGTTCCTGAATCTCAAGAGGAAGTGAAAGCATGACTGCCAAGCAACCCCTGCGCATCGGCATCGGCGGCCCGGTCGGCTCCGGCAAGACCGCGCTGGTCGACCGCCTGTGCCGGGCGCTGCGCGACCAGTACCAGATCGCGGTCGTCACCAACGAAATCTACACCTACGAAGACGCGCAATTCCTGATCCGCCACCAGAGCCTGGCCGAGGAACGCATCATCGGCGTCGAGACCGGCGGTTGCCCGCATACCGCGATCCGCGAGGATGCGTCGATGAACCTGGCCGCGGTCGAGCAGTTGCGCCGGCGCTTCGGCGATCTGGACATGGTGCTGGTCGAGAGCGGCGGCGACAACCTGGCCGCGACTTTCAGTCCCGAGCTGTCGGACTACACCATCTACGTGATCGACGTCGCCGCCGGTGACAAGATCCCGCGCAAGGGCGGGCCGGGCATCACCAAGTCCGACCTGCTCATCATCAACAAGATCGACCTCGCGCCCTATGTCGGCGCCTCGCTCGCGGTCATGGACCGCGACGCGCGGAGGATGCGCGGTGAGCGGCCGTTCGTGTTCACCAATCTCAAGACCGGCCAGGGTCTCGACCAGGTCATCGCCTATATCGAGCATGCCGGCATGTTGGGTCGCTGCGAAACCCCCGCGTGGGCGTGACGATCCGGGGCTTGTTCCGAGTCTCTCCGGCGCACACCCATCGATGCCCCGGCAGTGCACCATCATGGTTCAAGCGTGCTTCCGGCCGGTGCGCGGTGGTGCGCAACCATAGTTGCGTTTCGCGCAACTTCTCACTAATCACGTGTTTTGTAACTGAAATTTCATGTGGCACGGCGATTGCTTTAGCGCCGACAGGGAACGCGCAACAGGACTGAACGAAGCGCCAGCCAAGGGAAGGCCGAGACCGGGCAGCCCGTTTTTGCCGTTGCACCGGAGGGAGAAGTCGGCGCGGCGCGTCGTGCGCCCGTGGCCCAACGATTTTCAACTCTATAGACGAAGGAGACTGAAATGAAGTCGCACAACAACCCAATGACGTTCCGCGCCCTGTCCCTGGCGACCGGCGTCGCGCTGGCGAGCCTGGCGGCGCCGCTGGCCGCACAGGCGGAGATCACCGGGAATCTCGGGATTTACTCGAAGTACGTGCTGCGCGGCATCACCAACACGCCCGCCGAAAACGACAACACCGCAGTGCAGGGCGGCATCGACTGGACGCACTCGAGCGGTGTCTATCTCGGCTACTGGGGTTCGAACCTGAGCTATGCCAGCGGTACGGCGGCGACCCCGACCGGTTTCGAGAACGACGTCTACGGCGGATATTCGTTCAGCGCCGGCCCGGTGAACCTGAGCTTCGGGGCGATCTACTACGTCTATCTCGATATCGACGACTCCAACACCTTCGAGGCAGTAGCCAGCGCCGGCATCGGTCCGGTCACGCTCGGCATGAAGTATCTGACCGAGGATGTCGCCTGGGGCAACAAGGGCGACATCTACTGGACCGCCGACTTCGAGCAGAAGCTGCCCAAGGACTTCACCTTCGGCGCCTCGCTCGGCTATTACACCTACGACGATACCGACCCGGGTTCGGCCGCCGAGCCCAACCTGATCGCGCCGGGCACGACCACCGAGAACTCGGCCTTCCGGCACCTCAACCTGTCGCTGTCGCATCCGCTCGGCGCGACCGGCGCCGACATGAGCATCACCTACGTCATCGGCGGCAAGAACCGCTCCGGCATCGAGCAGCGCGACACCGTCGTGCTGGGCCTGAGCACCACGTTCTGAAAAACCGACGCGGCATCGGCGGCCGGCACCTGTCGGCCGCCCGATTCCGCCACGGCCCACCCCTGGGCCAGCATCATCATCCGGAGGCAGCCTCACCATGAAAACCCATTCCCCCCTGTCGCGGCGAGTCTGGCTCGGCGCCCTGGCACTGCTGGCCGGCGTCGGTGTCGGCAGCGCTCACGCCGCCGACCCGATCAAGGTCGGCGTCCTGCACTCGCTGTCCGGAACCATGGCCATCAGCGAGACCGTGCTGAAGGACGTCGCGCTCATGACCATCGACGAGATCAACGCCGGTGGCGGCGTGCTGGGCAGGAAGCTCGAACCGGTGGTGGTCGACCCGGCCTCGAACTGGCCGCTGTTCGCCGAGAAGGCGCGCCAGCTCATCACCCAGGACAAGACCCCGGTGGTGTTCGGCTGCTGGACCTCGGTGTCGCGCAAGAGCGTGCTGCCGGTGTTCGAGGAGCTGAACGGTCTCCTGTTCTACCCGGTGCAGTACGAGGGCGAGGAGCTGTCGAAGAACGTGTTCTACACCGGTGCCGCGCCCAACCAGCAGGCGATCCCGGCGGTCGAGTACCTGATGAGCAAGGACGGCGGCGGGGCCAAGCGCTGGTTCCTGCTCGGCACCGACTACGTCTACCCGCGCACCACCAACAAGATCCTGCGCGCCTTCCTGAAGTCGAAGGGCGTGGCCGAGAAGGACATCGAGGAGGTGTACACGCCGTTCGGTCACAGCGATTACCAGACCATCGTCGCCAACATCAAGAAGTTCTCGGCCGGCGGCAAGACCGCGGTGGTCTCGACCATCAACGGCGACTCGAACGTGCCGTTCTACAAGGAGCTCGGCAACCAGGGCCTGAAGGCGAAAGATGTCCCGGTGGTGGCATTCTCGGTCGGCGAAGAGGAGCTGCGCGGCGTCGACACCAAGCCGCTGGTCGGTCACCTCGCCGCCTGGAACTACTTCATGTCGGTCAAGAACCCGACCAACGAGGAGTTCAAGAAGAAGTGGGCGGCCTACGCCAAGGCCAAGGGCCTCGCCGGCCACAAGGACAAGCCGCTGACCAATGATCCGATGGAGGCCACCTATATCGGCATCCACATGTGGAAACAGGCGGTCGAGAAGGCCCAGAGCACCGACACCGACAAGGTGATCGCGGCCATGGCCGGCCAGACCTTCAAGGCGCCGTCCGGTTTCGTCGCCAAGATGGACGAGAAGAACCACCACCTGCACAAGCCGGTGTTCATCGGTGAAGTCCAGGCCGACGGCCAGTTCAATGTCGTGTGGAAGACCCCAGGCCCGGTCAAGGCCAAGCCGTGGAGCCCGTATATTCCAGGCAACGACAAGAAGAAGGACGAGCCGGAGAAGAAGTAACCGTCTCCGTTGCGAGCATGACGGCCAGGGATGGCCGACTCGTGGCGCCGCGCGGCGCCGCACTCATTCGTGGTAATCGTTCGTACATAGCAAAGTAACTCAACGCCAGGGCGCAACGGGAGACAGATATGGGGTGTTCCGCACTACTCCTTGGAGTGCCTAACAAAATGACCTCGCATTCAACGCCGAACCGTAGGGTGCGCCCTGCGCACCGAAATATTGAGCGGTGCGTGGGACGCACCCTACACCCGTTTCTCATTTTGTTAGGCGCTCTTAGCGATTTCCTCGTTTCGGCGCAGCGTTGCGTTGGGTTGCCTGCCGATTCCGTGCCATGAACCGTAACGCCTGGTCCAGACTGTTGTGCCTGCTGGCGCTGATCGTCGTGGCGCCGGCGGCACCGGCGCTCGATGCGGTCGCCGTCCGGCAGCTCGCCGCTGACGACTACGAGGCCATGGTCGCGGCGGTCAACCGGCTCGCGGCCGAGGGCGATGTGGCGGCGATCCCGCTGCTCAAGGCGCTGCAGGACGGCGTGCTCGGCGTCGTCGACGACCGGGTGGTCGTCGTGCTGGATGGCGCGGTCAGCGACGCGCTGACCGGCGCGGCGGTCGGGGTGGCGTCCGAACAGGTCGAAGCGGTGATGGTCAACAATCGCGTGCGCAGCGCCGTCGACACGGCGCTGGCCGCGCTGCGCCTGGCCGCGCCGGCGCGCGACACGCGGCTGGCGGCCGCCGCCGAGCTCGCCGCCAGTGCCGACGAGGAGATGCTGCCGCTGCTCACGCAGGCACTTGAACGCGAGCGCGACCCGGCGGTCAGGGCGCTGCTGACGCTGGCGCGCGCCAGTCTCGACATCAAGAACCCCGATGCGGCGGCACGCCGCGCGGCGGCGGTGGCGCTCGGCGAGAGCGACCGGCCGGCCACCCGGCAACTGCTGCTGGCGCTGCTCGAGACGCAGCCCGGCGGCGGCTTCGTCGAGCCGGACGCCGCGGTGCGCGCCGCCGCGCAGAAGTCGCTGGCGGAGGTTGACAGCCGCCTGATGATCCCGCGCCTGCTCGGCAACCTGTTCAGCGGCCTGTCATTGGGCAGCGTGCTGCTGCTCGCCGCGCTCGGGCTGGCCATCACCTTCGGTCTCATGGGCATCATCAACATGGCGCATGGCGAGCTCATCATGATCGGCGCCTACACGACCTTCGTGGTGCAGAACCTGTTCCGCGTCCATCTGCCGGGAGTCTTCGACTCCTATGTGCTGGCCGCCATCCCGGCGGCCTTCCTGGTGTCGGCGCTGGTCGGCGTGGCGCTCGAGCGCGGCGTGATCCGCCATCTCTACGGCCGGCCGCTCGAGACGCTGCTGGCCACCTGGGGCATCAGCCTGATCCTGATCCAGCTCACGCGCACGATCTTCGGCGCGCAGAACGTCGAGGTCGTTAATCCGGCCTGGCTGTCGGGCGGGATGGCGATCGGCGGCGACGTGGTGCTGCCGTTCAACCGCATGGCGATCATCGCCTTCGCCGCGCTCGTGGTGCTGGCGGTGTGGGCGCTGCTCAACCGCACGCGCCTCGGGCTCAACGTGCGCGCCGTCACCCAGAACCGGACCATGGCCGACTGCCTGGGCGTGCCGACGCCGCGCGTCGACTGGATGACCTTCGGCCTGGGCAGCGGTATCGCGGGCCTGGGCGGTGTCGCGCTGTCGCAGATCGGCAACGTCGGCCCGGATCTCGGCCAGAGCTATATCGTCGATTCGTTCATGGTGGTGGTGCTGGGCGGTGTGGGGCAGCTGGCCGGCACGGTCATCGCCGCCATTGGCCTCGGCGAGGTCAACAAGCTGCTCGAACCCCATACCGGCGCGGTGCTGGGCAAGATCCTGGTGCTGGTGTTCATCATCCTGTTCATCCAAAAGCGCCCGCAGGGTCTGTTCGCCCTCAAGGGCCGCAGCGCCGAGGGCTGACTAATGAAGCCCTACTTCGCTTCGCTGCGTTCGTCTTGGCATATGAAATCGAAGCCCTACTTCGCTTCGCTGCGTTCGTCTTGGCGTAATATGATGCCCGACTCCGCTTCGCTCCCGACACCCCTGGGCCGACTGTTCGGCCCGCGCGGCTGGCTGATCCTCGGTGGCTTCGCCGCCGCGGCGCTGATCGCGGTGCCGCTGTCGCGCCTGCTGCCGCCGGAGCATGTCCTCCACCTGTCGGACTATTACGTGCTGCTGATCGGCAAGATCATGTGCTATGCCATGCTGGCGCTGGCCATGGACCTGATCTGGGGTTACGCCGGCATCCTGTCGCTCGGCCACGGCCTGTTCTTCGCGCTCGGCGGCTATTCCATGGGCATGTACCTGATGCGCGGGATCGGCACCGAGGGCCAGTACGGCAGCCACCTCCCGGACTACATGGTGTTCCTCGACTGGAAGGAATTCCCCTGGTACTGGGCCGGCTCGGAGTACTTCGCGCTGGCGCTGCTGAAGATCCTGCTGGTGCCGGGGCTGCTGGCCTTCGTATTCGGCTGGTTCGCGTTCCGCTCGCGCATCAAGGGCGTGTACTTCGCCATCATCACCCAGGCGCTGACCTTCGCCTTCATGCTGCTGTTCTTCCGCAACGACACCGGCTTCGGCGGCAACAACGGCTTCACCGACTTCAAGCGCATCCTCGGCTACCCGCTCGCGGAAGCCTCGACCAAGACCGCGCTGTTCATGGTGACCGCGGGCTTCCTGGTGCTGATGCTGGTCGGTTGCCGCTGGCTGGTGACCTCCAAGCTCGGCCGGGTGCTGGCGGCGATCCGCGACGCCGAGAGCCGCGCGATGTTCTCGGGGTACAAGACCCGCGACTACAAGCTGTTCGTGTGGACGCTGTCGGCGGTGCTGGCCGGCGTCGCCGGCGCGCTCTACGTGCCGCAGGTCGGGATCATCAACCCGAGCGAGATGTCGCCGGCCGCGTCCATCGAGATCGCCATCTGGACCGCGATCGGCGGCCGCGGCACCCTGGTCGGGCCGCTGATCGGCGCGGGCGCGGTGAACGCGGCCAAGAGCTGGCTGACCGTGTCGTTCGCGGAGTTCTGGCTGTATTTCCTGGGCGCGTTGTTCATCCTGGTCACGCTGTTCCTGCCGCGCGGCATCATCGGCCTGCTGGGCCGCGGGCGCCGGCCATGAGCGCGCGCGACGCGCTGCTGGACAGCGTCAGCGGCGACGCCACCGGGCTCGCCCACCGGTCGCGCGCCGGCGAGGTCGACGTCTCGCATGGCGCGATACTCTACGTGGACGGCGTGACGGTCAGCTTCGACGGCTTCAAGGCGCTCGACGATCTGTCCCTGACCATCGACGCCGGCGAGCTGCGCTGCATCATCGGCCCGAACGGCGCCGGCAAGACCACCATGATGGACGTCATCACTGGCCGCACCCGGCCCGACGCCGGCACGGCGTTCTTCGGCCAGACCATCGATCTCACCCGGCTCACCGAGCCGGAGATCGCCGCCGTCGGCATCGGCCGCAAGTTCCAGAAACCGAGCGTGTTCGAGAATCTCACCGTCTTTGAAAATTTGGAGCTCGCGATGCGCGTCGACAAGGGCGTATGGACCAGCCTGTTCGCCCGCCTCGACTCGGAGCAGCGCGACCGCATCGCCGCGATGCTCGAGCGGGTCGCGCTCGCCGACCGGGCCGACGCGCCGGCCGGCCGGCTGTCGCACGGCCAGAAACAATGGCTGGAGATCGGCATGCTGCTGATGCAGGACCCGCAGTTGCTGCTGCTCGACGAGCCGGTCGCCGGCATGACCGACCACGAGACCGAGCGCACCGCCGAGCTGTTCCTGTCGCTGGCCGGCGCGCATTCGCTGGTGGTGGTCGAGCACGACATGGACTTCGTGGCGCGCATCGCCCGCAAGGTCACGGTGCTGCACGAGGGCCGGGTGCTGGCCGAGGGGCCGATGGACAAGGTCCAGGCCGACGAGCGCGTCATCGAAGTCTACCTGGGGCGCTGACATGCTGAGCGTCGAAGGTCTCGATCAATACTACGGCGGCAGCCGCACGCTGCGCGACGTCAGCTTCGAGGTACCGGCCGGCGGCTGCACCGCGCTGCTCGGCCGCAACGGCGTCGGCAAGACGACGCTGCTCAAATGCCTGATGGGCGTGCTGCCGGTGGCTGCCGGCCGCGTCCGCTTCGACGGCCGCGACATCACGCATTTGCCGCCCCATGCCCGCGCCCGGCTCGGCATCGGTTACGTGCCGCAGGGCCGCGAGATTTTCCCGCGCTTGACGGTCGCCGAGAATCTGCAGATGGGCATGGCGGTGCGCGCCGCCGGGATTCCCGGGCATGTGTTCGAGATGTTCCCGGTGCTCAAGCAGATGCTCCGGCGTCGCGGCGGTGATCTGTCCGGCGGCCAGCAGCAGCAGTTGGCCATCGCCCGCGCGCTGCTCGGCGAGCCGCGGCTGCTGATCCTGGACGAGCCCACCGAGGGCATCCAGCCGTCGATCATCAAGGACATCGAGGCCACGATCCGCAGCCTCGCCGCGCGCGGCGACATGGCCGTCCTGCTGGTCGAGCAGTACTACGACTTCGCCGAGGCGCTCGCCGACCACTACGTGGTGATGAGCCGGGGCGAGGTCGTGGTGCGCGGACACGGTGACCAGATGGCGGCGCAGGACGTGCGTCGCCATCTCTCCGTTTGAGGCGGCTTCGTCCTGTGAGGTACGCACAATTACTGTGCAGTCGCGGCGGATTTCCCGTCCGAAATGGTGCATGGATAGCGGCAAGAATCCAGTGACTTGCGATAACTGTTTGTCACGAAAAAGAAAAACTGTCTGGCACGCAATCTGCTATGTGGCGGGCGGGAGTTTCACAAAGGATTGTCATGGGCGGGTCGGTCGTTAAGGGCCGGGGCCGCACGGTGGCCCGAACGCTCGGCGGGGTATCGACGCGCGCTCCGGGTCGTCAGGTGGAGTACGGCCGAGGGCAGGCGGGCTGCACTCAATTTTCTCTCAGGAGGCAACATGAAATTAGTCACAGCCATTATCAAGCCCTTCAAGCTTGATGACGTGCGCGACGCCTTGTCCGAGGTCGGCGTGCAGGGCATCACCGTGACCGAGGTGAAGGGCTTCGGGCGGCAGAAGGGTCACACCGAGCTGTATCGCGGTGCCGAGTACGTCGTCGACTTTCTGCCGAAGGTCAAGCTCGAGATCGCCATCGACGAAGCCGCGCTCGACAAGGTCGTCGAGGCCATCGTCAAGGCCGCCAAGACCGACAAGATCGGCGACGGCAAGATCTTCGTCTACGAGTTGGAACAGGTGGTGCGCATCCGCACCGGCGAAACCGGCAAAGATGCCCTGTAACGGGGTGGGAGAAAATACAATGATGCGATTCGACACAAAGCGTGCGCTGGCGGTATTCGGCGCGTTGGCGGCAGCGGCACTGCCGCGCCTGGTGTTCGGCGAGGAGTTGGCGGCGCCGGCCGAGGCGGCCGCCGAGGCGGCGCCCACGTTGGACTCCGGCGATACCGCATGGATGCTGACGTCCATGGTCCTGGTGCTGTTCATGACCATCCCGGGGCTGTCGTTGTTCTACGCCGGCATGGTGCGTTCCAAGAACGTGCTGTCGGTGATGATGCAGTGCTTCGCGGTCACCGCCCTGATCACCGTGCTGTGGGCGTTGTACGGCTACAGCCTGGCGTTCTCGACCAGCGGCATGGAGGCGGGCGTCGTCAACTGGAACTCGTTCTACGGCGGCCTCGACAAGGCTTTTCTCGCCGGCCTGACGGTCGACAGCCTGACCGGCTCGATCCCCGAATCGGTGTTCATGACCTTCCAGATGACCTTCGCCATCATCACCCCGGCGCTGATCGTCGGCGCTTTCGCCGAGCGCATGAAGTTCTCGTCGATGCTGGTGTTCATGGCGCTGTGGTTCACGGTGGTCTACACCGCCATGACCCACATGGTCTGGAGCGGCGACGGCGGCTACTTCTGGGACATGGGCGTGAAGGACTTCGCCGGCGGCACGGTGGTGCACATCAACGCCGGCATCGCCGGCCTGGTGGCGGCGCTGGTGCTGGGCAAGCGCAAGGGCTATCCCAAGGTCGCCATGATGCCGCACAACCTGGGCTATACCCTGATGGGCGCCTCGATGCTGTGGGTCGGCTGGTTCGGCTTCAACGCCGGCAGCGCGGTCGCGGCGAACGGCTCGGCCGGCATGGCCATGGCCGTGACCCAGATCGCGACCGCCGCGGCGGCGCTTGGCTGGATGTTCTCGGAGTGGCTCTCCCACGGCAAGCCGAGCGTGCTGGGCATCGCCTCGGGCGCGGTTGCGGGCCTGGTGGCCATCACGCCGGCCTCCGGCTTCGTCGGCCCGATGGGGGCGCTGGCGATCGGTGCGGCCGCCGGCGTCGGTTGCTTCATCGCCTCGACCAAGATCAAGCGCGCGCTGGGCTATGACGACTCGCTGGACGTGTTCGGCGTGCACGCGGTCGGCGGCATCATCGGCGCGATCCTGACCGGCGTGTTTATCGCTGAGGGCCTGGGCGGCATCGGCCTCGACGAGGGCGTGAGCATGGGTCAGCAGGTCTGGATCCAGACCAAGAGCGTGTTGATCACGATCGGATTCGTGGCCGTGGCCAGCTACATCATCCTCAAGCTGGTCGACATCGTGATGGGTCTGCGCGTCAGCGACGAGCAGGAAACCGAGGGCCTGGACATCGCCCTGCACGACGAGCGGGGTTACAACCTCTGATACCTACTTCTGCATGACGTTGATTTGCACGGGCGCCCCAGGGCGCCCGTTTTTTTGGTTGTCATTGCGAGGGTGCGCAGCGCCCGCTGCAATCTCTGTGACACGCTCAGGGTGTTTACGAAGTCAGGCGTTGCGGGCGTTACGGCCCGCCGGGCTGAAACGGCTGGCCATTGACCAGGAACCGCCCTTGCTTGATGGCGCCGGTGATCTTGTACCGTTCGCCGTCCGGCACCAGGTTGAGGCGCGCGACCAGCTTGCTCATCTGGCCGGGCAGCGCCACGGCGGTGATTTCGGAAACCCGCTGCGGGGTGAGCTTGTCGATGTCGGCCTTGCTCAGCCGGCCCCCGCTCTTGAGCGCCTCGATCTGGCGGACGATCTCCCGCTCGGAGAGCGCCTTGAGCACCGGCTCGTCGAAGCTGAGCTCGCCTTCGCCGCTGAAGGCCATCATGAGGAGCGCCGGATTCTCCGTGACGTCGAGCTGGCTGCCGTCGAGCACGAACTTCGCCTTGCCGCTGACCTCGCCGTCCTCGATCTTGAGGCTGAGCTTGCTGACCTCGAGCTCGGGCGCCTTCTTCGCCAGGCTGCCGGCCAGGGCGATCAGCTTGCCGAGCATCATGCCGGACATCTGCTCGGGCGGGATCTTCTGCTTCTGCATGGCGCGCAGCTCGTTCTGGTACTTGACCAGCGCCTGCGCGTCGAGCTTGCGGATCTGCATGGTCATCTGGCCGGGGCCGTAGCGGGTCTCGCTGTCGCCGACCGCGCGGATCTGCAGATTGACGCTGCTGGTCACGTTGCCGCCGGCCTCGGAGGTGCTGGTGGCCAGGCGCAGGCCGTCGACGGTCGAGCTGCCGGTGGCGGCGTCGATGCTGATCTTGTTGATACCGAGATTGGCGCTGCCGGTGTCGAGACCGGACGGGCTTTCGGTCTGATCCAGCGCCACCGTGAAGCCGTTGGCGGTGAAACCGCCCTGGGCGCCGCTCACCTTGAGCAGCGGTGCATTGAGGTCGAGCTTCACGCGCTTGGCGTCGGCGCTCAACCAGCCGGTGCCGTTCAGGCCCTGCCACTCGACGCCGCCGCCGTCGGCGCCGGCGTGCTTGTAGGCCGGGACGGTGATGCGGCTGTCGGTCTCGCCCGACAGCTGCACCCTGGACTCCACCGTGATCTGCGGCAGCGACTTGATCTCGGGGATCGACAGACTGATCTGGCTGTTGACCCGCGCCAGCACCGGATTGAGGTCGATGCCGTCGGCGATCGGGAAGGGGCCGTGGTGGATCTTGTGGAGCATGGTGATGCCGACCGGTGCGCCCGGGACGGACACGGTCGTTTCGGCCGTCGAGCTGAGCCAGCCGCGCTCGAAGCTGCTCTGGCTGACACTGAGCTTGCCCTGATCGGTGGCCTGCTTGAGCTGGGCGTTGTAGGTCTCCTCGGCGCGTATTCCGAACCAATAGGGAACCACGGCCGCACCGGCCGCCAGCAGACCCAGGACGCCAACGGCTACCAGGGCTCCTCTATTCACGTCGACCTCCCTTGGGGTGGTAACTCTCTGATAGATAATAGAACGCCGATTTTCCCCCTGCCACCCGGGGTATCGGGCGGGGACCGGCCGGGTCAGAGCGTGCGGTGGGTGCCGTCACAATGGGGTTTGTTGCCGGAATGCTTGCAGCCGCACAGTGTGAACGTCGCGGCCTCGGTCACCTCGAGCTTCACCGGCGTGAACGCGCTGCCCTTGTGGGAGCCGTCGCAGAACGGCTGGGTCTTGGAGCGGCCGCAGGCGCACCACCAGTACGTGCCGGGCGCGAGCTCCACCGTGTAGGGGGACTGTTGCGCAATATGGGGCTCGGGCATGGCGGACGCTCGGATGAAGTTTTGTTGAATTTCCGGGGAGTTATACCGCGATCACCCGGCCGATACAATGTCGCGAGCCGCGCGCGGTCAGGTCAGCATGTGCCGGAGGAACTCGGGCATGGCGAGCGCCGCGCGGTGGATGCCGGCGTTGTAGTAACGGGTCGGGAAGGTCTTGGCCGCCGCGGCCGGCTCGCGGAAGCCCGACACGGGCGCGTCCTTGCCGGCCAGGGTGGCGCTCCACCAGCCGGAGGGGTAGGTGCACTGCGGAAAGTGGAGCGTCGCGACGTCGCGGAAGCCGGCCGCGCGCAGGGCGTCGTGCATATGCCGGATCAGCCCGGCATGGAACAGCGGCGACTCGCTCTGGCCGACGACGATGCCGTGCGGCGCCAGGGCCTTCAGGCAATTGGCGTAGAACTCCGCCGAGAACAGCCCGGCGGCCGGGCCGACCGGGTCGGTGGAGTCGACGATGATCACGTCGTAGCTGCCGGGCCCGGCGTCCGCCACCCATTCGATGCCGTCCGCGAAGCGCAGCCGCGCGCGCGGGTCTTTGTTGGACTCGCACAGCTCGGGAAAATATGCCTCCGACACGCGCGTGACGCGCTCGTCCAGCTCGACCTGCTCGGCCAGCGCCACCGTCGGGTGCTTCAGGATCTCGCGCAGGGTGCCGCAGTCGCCGCCGCCGATGATGAGCACCCGCTTCGGGTCCGGGTGCGTGAACAGCGCCGGGTGCGACATCATCTCGTGGTAGACGAAGTTGTCGCGGTCGGTGACCATCACCAGCCCGTCGAGCGTCATGAGCGTGCCGAAGGTCTCGGTCTCGTAGATCTCGATGCGCTGGTAGCGTGAGCGCTCGTCGTGCACCTTGTCCTTGATCTTGAGGGAGATCGCGGAGCCCTGGTCGGCCCATTCCTCGGTGTACCAGTTCTTATTCATAACCATAGTAGCGAGTGGCTAGTAGCGAGTGGCGAGTGACTAGTATACTCGCCA
>DASWHF010000051.1:0-2036 GCA_036393295.1 Acidiferrobacterales bacterium | reverse complement strand
GCCATGGCCTTGGTGCGGTGCTCCTCGCGCGTGAGGTCCGCGAGCAGCGCCGTGACGGCGGCGTTGATCGCGCCCGCGCCCTGGATGGTGCGGCCGACAATAACCATGTAGATATCGTCGGCCGCGGCGGCGATAAAACTGCCCAGGGCGAACAGCACCAGTCCGAAATAAATAACGCGCTTGCGCCCCACATGGTCCGAGACCATGCCGAAGGGCAATTGCAGCAATGCCTGGGTCAGCCCGTACACACCCAGCGCCAGACCCACGAGGGTGTGGTTTTCGCCGCCCGGCAGATGCTCCGCGTAAAGCGCGAACACCGGCAGGATCAGGAACATCCCGAGCATGCGCAGGCCGTAAATACTGGCCAGACCGGCGGCGGCGCGCCGCTCCAGCGGTGACATACGGTCTTGTGGGGAAAACATTGGTTGGATTGGGAAAAGTGGGCCCTTTTCAGTATATTAACAGATTGCCCTTTCGACCGGCATCCGCCGCAGACACTCAGCAGCATGGAAACCATCCGTATTCGCGGTGCGCGCACGCACAACCTCAAGAACATCGACGTCGACCTGCCGCGCGACCGGCTCATCGTCATCACCGGCCTGTCCGGCTCCGGCAAGTCCTCGCTCGCCTTTGACACGCTCTACGCCGAGGGCCAGCGGCGCTATGTCGAGTCGCTGTCGGCCTACGCGCGCCAGTTCCTGGCGCTCATGGAAAAACCGGACGTGGACCTGATCGAGGGCCTCAGCCCCGCCATTTCCATCGAGCAGAAGTCCACCTCGCACAACCCGCGCTCCACGGTCGGCACGGTCACGGAGATTTATGACTACCTGCGCCTGCTGTATGCGCGCGTGGGCGAGCCGCGCTGCCCGGATCACGGCGTCACGCTCTCGGCCCAGACCGTGAGCCAGATGGTGGACCATGTCATAGCCCTGCCCGAGGGCACCAAGCTCATGCTGCTAGCGCCGCTGATCGAGGGACGCAAGGGCGAACACCTGTTTATCCTGGAGCGGTTGCGCACGCAGGGCTATATCCGCGCGCGCATCGACGGCATGGTGGTTTCGCTCGACGAGGCGCCGGATCTGAAGAAGAATTTCAAACACACCATTGAAGCGGTGGTGGATCGCGTGGTGGTGCACCCGGGCCAGGAGCAGCGCCTGGCTGAATCCTTCGAAACCGCCGCCAACCTGGGAGAAGGCCTGATACGCGTGGTGGTGCTGGACGAACAGAACAACAGCGCGCAGGAAATCGTTTTTTCCGCGCGCTACGCCTGCCCCCATTGCGGCTACAGCCTCGCCGAACTCGAACCGCGGCTGTTTTCGTTCAACAACCCGGCCGGCGCCTGCCCCAGCTGCGACGGCCTCGGCGTACGCCAGTTCTTCGATCCCGCGCGCGTCGTCAGCGACCCCACGCTGTCATTGCCGGCCGGCGCGATTCGCGGCTGGGACCGGCGCAACGCATTTTATTTTCACATGCTGGAATCGCTGGCGAAACATTACAAATTTAACCTCGATACGCCGTTTGGGGAACTCCCGAAAAAGGCGCGCGACGTGATCCTGCATGGAAGCGGCGATGAGCTCATTACCTTTACCTATTTCAGCGAGCAGGGCCCGCGCGCCAGGCGCAAACACGCCTTCGAGGGCGTGATCCCCAACATCGAGCGGCGCTACCGCGAGTCCGAATCCAATTCCGTGCGCGAGGAGCTGGCGAAATTCCTCAGCCACCAGCCCTGTGAGGCCTGCGAGGGCTCACGCCTAAAACGCGAGGCCCGGCACGTGTTCGTGGAAGGCAAAGCGCTGCATGAAATCACCCAGCTGCCGGTGACCACCGCGCTCGCTTTCTTCCAGGGCCTGAGCCTGACCGGTAGCCGTGGCGAAATCGCCGCCAAGATCGTGAAGGAGGTCGCCAACCGCCTCGGGTTTCTGGTGAGCGTCGGGCTGGATTACCTGACGCTGGCGCGCTCGGCGGAAACGCTCTCCGGCGGCGAGGCCCAGCGCATACGCCTGGCCTCGCAGATCGGCGCCGGGCTGGTCGGCGTC
>DASWHF010000050.1:0-53277 GCA_036393295.1 Acidiferrobacterales bacterium | reverse complement strand
TATCGTTGATATTCCAGTGACGCTGGCCTCGTGCTGGTCCGCTGTCTATGATTAATTTGGTACCGCATCCCAACCGGTCGCGCCCTTCGGGTCATCCAGCTATTTCGATGCGTTTTTCCCGTTTCGTCCACCGGTCGGGCGGTCCCCAATAACAACACCAATATTCGAGCGGCATGCACCTGCGGGCTGGCACAGTTGATGCCTGTCTTAGCCGGTAAATTCGCTCAACGAGAGGGGTGTAGGCCATGGCATGCTCCCATAGCAAGCACTGCGAACTGTTCGCGCAGTTCGCGCTCAATCCGGCCCTGAAGATCTGGCAGACGCATTTCTGCGAAGCCGAGTTCACGCAGTGCGCGCGCTTCCAACTGTCGAAGCAGGGCAAGCCGGTGCCGCTCAACCTGCTGCCGAACGGCAAGAAGGTCGAGGCACCGCGCACCTCGTCGGCGTACGGCGCGGCGGCCCTGTTCAACGCCATCCTCAAGGACCGGCTGAACATGGTGCAGTCGCTGCTGCGCACCGGCGTCGATATCAACACCCGCGGCCCCGAAGGCATCACGCCGCTCATGGCGGCGGCCAGCATCGGCAACCCCGACATCATCCAGCTGCTGCTCGCCAAGGGCGGCGACGTCAATGCCGTCAACGCCCAGGGTGAGACCGCTTTCGACATCGCCATGCGCTCCGGCCATCCCGACGAGGCCGCGCTGTTGCGTGCCGGGCTCGGCGCGCCGGCGCCGCTCGCCGAGGTTCCGCCACTGGCCGCGGTCGCCGCTGCGCCGGCGGAGGTTGCCCCCGCGGTTCCCGAACCGGTCGACCCGGTGCCAGTCACGCCGCCGGCACCGGCACTGGCCGCGGTGCCGAAGAGCCAAAGTGCGCGCCCGTTCTACGTGCGCGTCCGCGCCACCCATCCCACGGAGGTCGCGACGCAAATCCGGCAGATCTGCCGCACGCTGGATATCGGGCTCGACTGCCTGGTCCAGAAGGGCGCGGCCAGCGGCCAGGGCGCGACCTCGATCATCATGTTGACGGCGCCGACCACCGTTCCCTTGATCGTCAAGGCGGTGCGCCAAATCGAGATCCTCGACTCAATCGTGAGCGAAGTCGTGTGCATGCGGCTCGACAATGTCCACGAGCTCGAGGAAGCGAGGGTATCGTCATGATGGCTTACTGGCCGTGGTGGCTCGGCGCCATCGCGCTCGCGTCGCTGACCGTCGGTTTCTGGGTGTTGGTGGGCCGCCCGCTCGGCGTGTCCGGCAGCTGGGCGCGACTGATCGCCTGGCGCGAGTCGCGCGAGATGGACAAGGTCGCCCAGGCGTTCAGCGACAACCCCGAGGTGATGGAAGACGCGCTGATGGCGGCGACGCTCGCCGAGTTCGGCGAAAAGACCGCCAAATCGAGCCTCGGCGGCGCCAGCCGTGCGGCACACACCGCGGAGGCCGGCGCGCTGGCGCCGCCGGCACGCGTGCCGTGGAGCGTGCATCTCACCTTCCTGCTGTCCATGGCCGTCGGCGGCTTTCTCGCCTCCGTGTGGAACCAGGACTGGGGCCTGTATTTCGATCTCGGCGCCACGCACAAACAGCTGTTCGGCAGCGGCTGGCTCACCTCGATGGCGCTGTTGCTGGGCGGCGGCATGGTCGGTTTCGGCACACAGATGGCCGGCGGCTGCACCTCCGGTCACGGCTTGAGCGGCTGCTCGCGGCTGGCCCCGTCGAGCCTGGCCGCGACCATGGCGTTCTTCGGCGCCGCGGTGGGTGTGTCCTACTTTGTGGAGATGGTGGCCCTATGAAAACCTCGACGCGCAAACAGCATCTCGTTTACGGTTTCCTCGGCCTGGCCATGGGTTTCGCCTTGAGCCGCATGGGTTTCACCGACTACGGCGAGGTGCACAACATGTTCCTGTTCGCCGACCTGCGCCTGCTGTTGACCTTCGCCGGCGCGGTCGGGCTGTCGATGATGGCCTTCTTCCTGCTTTCCGGCCGCCTTCCCAAGCAACCCAAGCCGTTCCACGAGGGCACCATTCCGGGCAGCATCCTGTTCGGCGCCGGCTGGGCACTGACGGGCTCCTGCCCGAGCATCGCCATCGTGCAACTTGGCGAGGGCCAGCTGCCGGCGATCTTCACCATTTTGGGCATCCTGATGGGCGCCTGGATGTACAGGGAAGTGCATGCCCAGTTCTTCGACTGGGACACGGGTTCCTGCGGGGAGTGAACCGCCCGCGGCCGCGGCTTGCCATCGGCCGGTGAGGGGTCCAAGCTGGATCGGTCCGTGGACGCCGCGTCGGCGTCCGCCCGGTCACCCGTGAGGGCCCGACCATGCCCAAGCTGCTGCGCGTGCTCATTGCAATCATTCCGGCGCTGCTGCCCGCCGCCGGCGCGGCGGACCCCAACGCGGCCGCGCAAAGCGTCGTGATCCAGGTGAGCGACGACGATCCCCGCAAGTGGCACCTGGTGCTCAACAACGCCGAGAACATTCAGCACAGCATCGGCCGCGATCGAGTGATGATCGAGATCGTCGCCTACGGCCCCGGTCTCGCCATGCTCAGGCTCGAATCGGTGGTGGGCAGCCGCCTCAACGACGCCATGGCCGCCGGCGTCGCCTTCAAAGCCTGCCGCAACACCATGCGCGCCGAGGGGATCGGCGAGCGCGATCTGTTCCCGCGGGTGGGCTTCGTCGATTCCGGCGTGCTGGCGATCATTAATCGTCAAACGCAGGGCTGGAGTTACCTCCGGCCGTAACAGCCTATATGGCCGGATAGCCCTGCCGGTCCGGTGACTCTCACGTTGGCTAGTGCTTCCATCAATAATGTTATTGACAATCATTCTCATTTGCATTAAGCTTACCGGGAAACCAAGCGAAACCGTGATCCGAACGCCATGTACGTCTGCATCTGCCGCGCCGTCACTGACGAGCACATCCGCCGCGAAGTGCGGAACGGCGCCGACTCCCTGCAAGAGGTCTGTCAGCGACTTGGCGTCGCCAGCGGTTGCGGTCGCTGTCGTGACTGCGCCGCCGACATCGTCGATGACGCCTTGAGTAGTACCTGCCCCAAGCAGTCTGCGGCCTACTCTTCTGCGGCCTGACGCCGCCCGCACCTCGCTGGACCTGCCGATACCCGCCCCACCGATCATGTGGCCGCGTGTTAGTATCGACACACGGCGGAATACCCGCTGTGCTTCCGCCCCCCATTCCAGTGAATCCAGGAGACAACCATGAAAGGGGACGCCAAGGTGATCGAGTACCTGAACAAGGTACTGACCAATGAACTGACCGCGATCAACCAGTATTTCCTGCACGCGCGCATGTACAAGAACTGGGGCCTCAAGAAGCTCGACGAGAAGGAGTACCACGAGTCGGTCGACGAGATGAAGCACGCCGACGCGCTCATCGAGCGCATTCTGTTTCTGGAAGGCCTGCCGAATCTGCAGGACATCGGCAAGCTGCTGATCGGACAGAACACCCAGGAAATTCTCGAATGCGATCTCAAGCTGGAACGCCAGGGCTTGGCTGTGCTGCGCGACGCGGTCGCGCACTGCGAGAAAGTTGCCGACTACGTGTCGCGCGGGCTGTTCGAGGACATCCTCGAGTCCGAGGAGGAACATATAGACTGGCTCGAAACCCAACTCGGCCTGATCGACAAGCTCGGCATCCAGAATTACCAGCAGTCTATGACGTGAGCGCGTTGGCGGCTTCAACCCCCACGGCGTTGCTACGGCCGGCGGTGATCATCGACTGATAAAAAGGTGCCCCGCGCTCGATCCAGAAATGCCAGGCACCTGCCGTCACGCGCGGCCCTGCCCGAGGGGCATTGACATTCAGCTCCCGTTGGTCTTAAATGCGAATGATTCTTATTTGCATATCGGACTAGCGGCAGGCACGGCAGCGGCCGGCACATCCCGCGGCCAAAACGACCGGCCGCGCCGGCCGCACTGAGAACAGGAGCACAACGATGAATCGGCACGATCCGCATCACGAAACCGAGGTCCTGGCGAGCGGCGAGGTGTGCCGCGTGGAACGCTGCAACGACTGCGGCGCCTTGCATGTGCATCTCGGCGCCGTCAGTATCCGTCTGACGCCCGCCGCCTTCGAGTCCGCCTGCGCGACGCTCAGCGCCGCGCGCTACGGCAAGCGCGAATACGTCAACCTCGGCCGGCTGCCGACCTGACACCGGGCGACAGTGGCGGTCGCGGCCTTCAGGTCTTGGGCAGCGTGACGCCGGTCTGGCCCTGGTACTTGCCGTCGCGGTCCTTGTACGAGGTCTCGCACACCTCGTCGCTCTCGAAAAACAGCATCTGTGCCACACCCTCGTTGGCGTAGATCTTTGCGGGCAACGGAGTGGTGTTGGAGAACTCGAGCGTCACGTGCCCTTCCCACTCCGGCTCCAAGGGCGTTACGTTGACTATAATCCCGCAATTCGAGACGAAGACTCCGGCCTCGAGGGCGAAGTTACCCGCCTCGGGAACCGTCAGACAGTAAACGTCGTGATCGCCGGACAGCTCGCGAATGGCCGCGATCTTGTGATTGCGGCCCCGCGTTAATGCCTGCGCACGTACCGGCTGCGCGCTGGCAAACCTCTCACGCCACGCCGGATCGCCCGCGAGTCGCTGAAACCCTTCCCGAATCGCCGCGCCGTGCTCAGCCGGATCGAACTCGGCACCGAAGTTCTCGCGGTTGTGATGACGGATATGCTCTGCGGCCGCCATACGGGTGATGTTCGAGGGGCGGTTATTGCGCCGATCATGGTCCAGATGATGCCGGTGTTCTCCGTCGCGGTCGGGGTATACGCCATGACGGAGGTTCCATTCATCCGCGAGCCTATGCGTGGGCATGCAGTGCCCATTGATCGGCTGATAAACCATCTCGTAACCGCGAAACAAATTCCGATAGAGAGGCATCAGTGCATCGCCGGGACGGAGGTCGTCCGCCGGCGCGATCGTGCCGTCACGCCGGATGAACACGTGATCCGGCGTGCAGCGGATCAGCTCGCCGGAATCGAGCACGATCTCGAGCAGCGCGTCGCGTCCCACCCAACGCGGCGCTTCGAGTTTGGTAACAATGATCCTCCCAAACTCGCCGACGCTGTAGCCCCAGAAGTCCTCACCCCGCTCCGCCCGTACCGCCATGTCCTCGAGCGCTACCGAGCTACCATCCACGAGCGCCACTCGCTGGTCCCCACGAAAGCAGCGCGCATACGTCGATTTTCCGAGACACACCACCAGGGTGCTGCGCGGGATGCGGAAGTACTCGACGGTGCGGGCCAGCGCGAACGAGTTGGGCGGGATGATGCAGACCTCACCCTTGAAATCAACGAACGAACGCGCGTCGAACTGCTTGGGATCGACGATGGTGGAGTTGATGTTGGTAAATATTTTGAACTCGCTCGAACAGCGCACGTCGTAACCGTAGCTCGAGGTGCCGTAGGAGACGATCGCGCCATTGCCGTTCTTCTTCACCTGGCCCGGCTCGAAGGGCTCGATCATGCCGTGCTCCTGCGCCATGCGCCGGATCCACTTGTCGGATTTAATAGTCATCGCGTGATCATTGGAAAAGAATGATTAGCCACGGGGAGCACGGGGGATACGGGGAAAATAACAAACAAGGTTAAACCCCGTGTCCCCCGTGCTCCCCGTGGCAAATTTCTTGTCTTTAAGTATTTTGAATGACAATATTCGGGAACTTGGCGCTGAAGTCCTTCTTCTGCAGCGACAGCTTGGCGGCCACGCGCCGGGCGATGTCGCGGTAGATCTGGCTCAGGCGCCCGTCGGGCTCGGCCACCACGGTCGGCTTGCCGCTGTCGGTCTGCTCGCGGATCTGGATGTCGAGCGGTATGCCACCGAGGAAATCCACGTCGTGCTGGTCGGCCATCCGCTGGCCGCCGCCCTGGCCGAAGATATGCTCCTCGTGGCCGCACTTCGAGCAGATGTGGGTGCTCATGTTCTCGACCACACCGAGCACCGGAATCTCGACCTTCTCGAACATCTTGAGACCCTTGCGGGCGTCGAGCAGGGCGATGTCCTGCGGCGTGGTGACGATGACGGCACCGGTGACCGGCACCTTCTGCGCCAGCGTCAGCTGGGTGTCGCCGGTGCCGGGCGGCAGGTCGATGACCAGGTAATCGACGTCCTGCCAGTTGGTTTCCTTGAGCAGCTGCTCGAGCGCCTGGGTGACCATCGGGCCGCGCCAGATCATCGGCGTCTCCTCGTCGATCAGATAGCCGATCGACATGGACTGCAGGTGGTAACTGACCACCGGCTCCATCTTCTTGCCGTCCTTGGATTCCGGCTTGGCATGGGTGCCGAGCATGCGCGGCTGGCTGGGGCCGTAGATGTCGGCGTCCAGGATGCCGACGCGGGCGCCCTCGACCGACAGCGCCAGCGCCAGGTTCACCGCCACCGTGGACTTGCCGACGCCGCCCTTGCCGGAGGCGACGGCGATGATGTTCTTCACGCCCTCGATGGGCTTCACGCCCTTCTGCACGCCGTGCGCGGCGATCTTCGAGCCGATATTGATGATGACGTCTTTGACGCCGGCGACGGCGGCGACCTTTTCCTTGAGCTTGGCGGCGAGCGCGTCCTGCGAGCCCTTGGCCGGGTAGCCGAGGGTCACCTCGACCGTCACTTTTCCGCCGTCGACGGCGATGTTCTTGACGCACTTGGCCGTGACCAGGTCCTGCTCCAGGTAGGGGTCGATGACCTCTTTGAGCGCGGTCTCGACCTGTAATTGGGATACTTCCGCCATCGTGACTCTCCGATGAAAATAATGGGCCAACCGGGCCGGCCATCCTACACTGAGCGCCGGCAAATGTCATGTTTGGCCCCAACATCAGTAGGTTATCGGCGGTCCCGGCGCGCGAGCCGGCGGCGGCCGCCCGGCACCGCGGGCACGCAAGGGCGCCTCGCAAAAGGGATTTTCGTTTACAATCGCGGCAAATGTCCGAGCCGAACCGAAAGATCCTCGTCACCAGCGCCCTCCCCTACGCCAACGGCCCGATCCACCTCGGGCATCTCGTGGAGTACGTCCAGACCGACATCTGGGTGCGCTTCCACAAGCTCAAGGGGCGGGAGTGTTATTACGTCTGCGCCGACGACACCCACGGCACGCCGATCATGCTGCGCGCCGAGAAGGAGGGCTTGAGCCCCGAGGCGCTGATTCGGCGCATGCACGACGAGCACCGGCGCGACTTCGAGGCCTTCCGGATCGGCTTCGACAACTACTATTCGACTCACTCCGACGAGAACCGCGAGCTCGCTGGCCTGATCTACGAGCGGCTCAAGGCCGGCGGGCACATCACCCGGCGCGTCATCAAGCAATCGTTCGATCCGGTCAAGAACATGTTCCTGCCGGACCGCTTCATCCGCGGCACCTGCCCGCGTTGCGGCGCGCCCGACCAGTACGGCGATTCCTGCGAGGTGTGCGGCGCGACCTACGCGCCGACCGAGCTCAAGAACCCGGTCTCGGCGCTGTCCGGCGCCACGCCGGTCGAAAAGGACTCGGAGCACTACTTCTTCAAGCTCGGCGATTTCGAGGACGCGCTGCGCGCCTGGCTGTTTCCGGACATCACCCAGCCGCGCCACGTGCAGCCGGAGGTCGCCAACAAGCTCGATGAGTGGTTCGCCGCGGGCCTGAAGGACTGGGACATCTCGCGCGACGCGCCCTACTTCGGCTTCGAGATTCCGGACGCGCCCGGCAAGTATTTCTACGTCTGGCTGGACGCGCCGATCGGCTACATGGCGAGCTTCAAGAACCTGTGCGCGCGCTTGGGGCTGGACTTCGACGCCTGGTGGGGCCAAGGCGCGAAGACCGAGCTCTATCACTTCATCGGCAAGGACATCCTTTACTTCCACGCGCTGTTCTGGCCGGCGATGCTGGCGGGCGCCGGCTTCCGCAAGCCGACGGCGATCTACGCCCACGGCTTCCTCACGGTCGACGGCCAGAAGATGTCCAAGTCGCGCGGCACTTTCATCAACGCGCGCACCTGGCTCAATCACCTGAATCCGGAATACCTGCGCTATTACTTCGCCGCCAAGCTCGGGCCGCGCGTCGAGGACATCGACCTGAATATGGACGATTTTGTAGCACGAATTAATAGTGATCTTGTTGGAAAATATGTCAACATCGCGAGCAGAACCGCTTCGTTTGTCACGAGACGTCTCAACGGAAAGCTAAGCAAGGCCAACCAGCTTAGGTACAAATGGGATGCCGGGCAAGGCGAGATTCTCAGCACATTTCAAAACGCCGCGAACACAATTGCAGAGTTCTATGAAGGTCGAGAGTTTGCCAAGGCAACAAAGGAGATCATGCGGCTTGCCGATTTGGCGAACGAATATATTGACAAAGAGCGGCCGTGGGAGATTGCCAAGGATGCCGGCAGAGAAGAGTATCTGCGTGACGTCTGCAGCGTAGGGCTCAACATGTTCCGTCTCTTAACCCTCTATTTGAAGCCAATCCTGCCTGCACTTTCTGAACAAGCGGAGCTGTTTTTAAACATTAGGCCGCTCACCTGGAATGATGCCGGGTCATTAATAGCCGATCATCCAATTCACCCTTATCAGCATCTCGCGACACGCGTCGATCCCAAGCACGTCGCGGCAATGTTGGACGAATCCAAAGAGAGCCTGAACCTCCCCTCTCCCTCCGGGAGAGGGGCCGGGGGTGAGGGCAAACCGGCTCGAAAGATCCTACCGCCAAAGAAACTCATCGAGTTCGCCCGCCGTCTGCGCAGCGAGCAAACGGACGCCGAACGGCTGCTCTGGGAGCTGTTACGTGACCGCCGCGTGCATGACGCACAGTTCCGCCGCCAACACCCGATTGAAGCGGACGGCAAGCGCTACATCCTCGATTTCTACTGCCACGATGCCCGGCTCGGCGTGGAGCTGGACGGCGGGCAACACCAGGAGCACGCAGCGCAGGACGCGGCACGCGCCCGCGTCCTCACGCAACAAGGAATCACGGTCCTGCGGTTCTGGAACAACGACGTTCTTACGGAAACCGAGGCCGTGCTGGAATCCATCTGGAACGCACTCGAGGAACGATTGCCCATGACTGAGCCCTCACCCCCGGCCCCTCTCCCGGAGGGAGAGGGGAGTTCGACCATCACCATCGATGATTTCGCCAAGGTCGACCTGCGCATCGCGCGCATCGAGAAGGCCGGTTACGTCGAAGGCGCCGACAAGCTGCTGCAGCTCACCGTCGACATCGGCGAGGGCAGGACCCGCAATATCTTCGCCGGCATCCGCAGCGCCTACGATCCCAAGGACCTGGAGGGGCGCCTGACGGTGGTGGTCGCGAACCTTGCGCCGCGCAAGATGAAGTTCGGCGTCTCCGAAGGCATGGTGCTGGCCGCCGGCCCGGGCGGCAAGGAGCTGTGGATCCTGGCACCGGACAGCGGCGCCCAGCCGGGCATGCGGGTCAAGTAAGCCGATCCCCGCACCGCGCGGGGCGGCTCAGTAGATGCCCGGAAGGAATTTCCGGGTGTGTTGCCGGTAGGCTGCATAGTCGGCGTAACGCTCCCCCAACCAGCGCTCCTCGCGCACCGCCTTGCGGTCGAAGAACACCACCACGGCGACGACGTACACCATCCCGACGGCGCTCGACCAGGCGAGCGCCCAGCCCAGGCTGGCGAACATGAGGCCGGCATATATCGGGTGGCGCACATGGCGATAAACGCCGTCGCGCCGCAGGTGCGCGCCGTCGCGCGGATGTGGATAGGGCGTCAGCGCATCGCCGAGCTGCACCAGCCCGAGTACCGACATCGTGATACCGGCCAGCACCAGCAAACCGCCCAGCCCGACGAGCGAATCGGCGGAATCGGGGCGGCCGCCGCGCAACCACCACGGGACCAGCGCCGCGCCGGCCAGCACCGGAATCTGCGCCAGCACCCACAGGCCGCCGCGCGCGACGAAGCCGGGGCGCGGGGCATCGGGGACTTCGGGCATGTCGCGATCCTCGGTTCGGGTGGAGCGGCCGTGGCGGACCATTATATTGCGCCCGCGCCGCCGCGATACCATACTCACTTCCCATGCCGACGGAAACACCCAAAACTGGCGACGCGACCGCCCGCGTCGACCGCCTCGACGCCTGCCTGCCCCAGACCCAGTGCACGCTCTGCGGCTACCCGCGCTGCCGCGATTATGCGCAGGCGCTGGCGGACGGCGCCGCCGCGATCAATCAATGCCCGCCCGGCGGCGACGCCACCATCGCCCTGCTCGCGCGCCTGCTGGGCAGGCCGGCGCAAGCGCTCGACGCGCGCTTCGGCGCGCCACGACCGCGGGTGCGCGCCGTGATCGACGAACCGCGGTGCATCGGCTGCCGCAAATGCCTCGACGCCTGCCCGGTGGACGCCATTGTCGGCGCGCCCAAGCTCATGCATACCATAATCGCCGCCGACTGCAGCGGCTGCGCGCTGTGCCTGCCGCCCTGCCCGGTCGATTGCATCGTGTTGATCCCGGCGGCCGCGCCGCGCAACGCGTCATCAGCGTGGCCCGAGTACGGCGACGCCGAGGCGGCACGTTGGCGACGGCTCGCGGCCGCGCACTTCGCCCGGCTCGCGCGCCGGCGTGACGAGCGGGCGGCCGAGGCCGCCCGCGCGCACAACCGCGCCGAACGCCGCGCCGAGATCCGCGCCGCCGTCGCGCGCGTGCGCGCGAAGCGCACGGGCGCATCGCGATGAGCCCGGCCCGCCGGCGCGCGCTGTTCGAGCGTCTGAAACGCGCGAACCCCGAACCGACCACCGAGCTGAACTACCGCTCACCCTTCGAGCTGCTGATCGCCGTGATCCTCTCCGCCCAGGCCACCGACAAGGGCGTCAACAAGGCGACCGAAAAGCTGTTCGCCGTCGCCGACACGCCGCAGGCCATGCGCGATCTCGGCCTGCGGGGCCTGAAGCGCCACATCAAGACCATCGGCCTGTACAACACCAAGGCCGCGAACATCATGAAAACCTGCCGGCTGCTGGTGGAGCGCCACGGCGGCCGCGTGCCCCGCACGCGCGAGGCGCTGGAGGCCCTGCCCGGCGTGGGCCGCAAGACCGCCAACGTCATGCTCAACACCGCCTTCGGCGAGCCGACCATCGCCGTCGATACCCATATCTTCCGAGTGGCCAACCGCACCGGGCTCGCGCCCGGCAGGAACGTGCTGGAGGTCGAGCGCGCGCTGCTCAAGGCCGTGCCGCCGGCCTACCGGCACGACGCCCACCACTGGCTGATCCTGCACGGCCGCTACACCTGCACCGCGCGCAAGCCGCGCTGCGGCGGCTGCGTGATCTATGATTTATGCGAGTACGGCGATAAAGTAGACCCATGAGCCAGCCCGTCGCCACCGGCCTCAGCCACGGCCCGCAGGCCACGCCGGAGCTCGCCGCCCAGGCCGTCGCTGCGGCCCTGAAGCGCGCCGCCGTCCCGCGCGCCAATGGCGTGCTGTTGTTCCTGACCCCGCATTTCGCCCCCGATCCGGAAGGCGCGCTGCGCGCCGCGGCGCGCGCCGCCGGCAGCATGCAGGTGGTGGGCTGCACCGGCGCCGGCGTGCTCACCGAGCAGGAGTGGCTGCTCGACAGCCCCGGTGTCGCCGCCATGGTGTTCGGCGACCCGCTGCGCCTGGCGCTGCCCGAGCCCGAAGGCGAGCAGGCAGTGGTCACGCTCTGCACGCCCTCCGGCATGAGCGCCGAGTGGTTCGACAGCCCGGCGCCGCGCATCGGCGCGGTGTCCGGCGATCTCACCGGCCAGGGGCCGTTCAAGGTGTGGAGCGGGTCGCGCATCGCCGAGAGCGGCCGCGCCGAGGTCGTCATCGCCGGCAGCCGCGGCGCCCTGCTCGCCTCGCAGGGCGTGCGCGCCCTGACCTCGCCGATCGAGGTCGCCGAGGTGCAGGGCTATGACGTGCTGCGGCTCGGCAACTATCCGGCGCTCAACGTCCTGGTCAAGTCGCTGCCGGTCGGCGTGCGCGAGATGGAGCGCATTCCTTTGCATCTCATCATGGGCGGCGTCACCTTCGGCGACCCGCGGACCGCGATCCGCGAGGGCCGCTACCGTTTGAATCATATCGTCTCGGCCAACCTCAACGAGCAGTCGATCACCTTGTCGCACCCGCTGGCGCGCGGCGAACGGCTGTTCTGGGCGATGCGCGACACGCTCACCGCCGAGCGCGACATGCGCCGCACCATCGAGCGCAGCCATGCCGCGCTCGGCAAGACACCGGCGTTCGCGCTCATGTTCCCGTGCATGGGTCGCGGCCCGCATTTCTACGGCGATCGCGACCGCGATCTTGACCAACTGCGCGCGAGCTTCCCCGGGCTGCCGGTCATCGGCTTCTACGGCAACGGCGAGATCGGCCCGCTGGACGAGGGCAACCACCTCTACCAGTATTCCACCGTCCTCGGCCTGTTCGCGGTCCAGGCCTGAAGCCATGTACGGCCACGACCGCCGAGCGATCCGCGCCGTGTTCTGCCGCGCCTGGCAGCGCTATCGCGATCGTCAGCCCCTGGAGGGCGTCGAGACGATGATCGTCGCGGTCGTCGCCCAGCATCCCGAGTATCACGCCCTGCTCGAGGATCCGGCCGCCGCGGAGGACCGCGACTTCCCGCCGGAAACCGGCACGACCAACCCCTTCATGCATCTCGGCATGCATCTGGCGATCGAGGAGCAATTGTCGATCGACCAGCCGAGCGGCGTGCGCGCCCGCTTCCAGGCGCTGCTCGAGCGCGAGGCCGACGCCCACCGCGCCCAGCATCGCATGATGGACTGCCTGGCGGAGATGCTATGGCAAGCCTCGCGCGAGGCCGCCGCCCCCGACCCGGCCGGTTATCTGGACTGCCTGGGGCGGCTGTCCGAGCGACCGGCGCCCCGGCATGGCTAGGCCCGACGGCGCCTTTCGTCCGCCGGGCCACCGCCGGGCCGGCCGGTATCTATACTTGCATCAGGGGCTTGAACGGGTGCATCAGTTGATCAGACGGGGAAAGGCCGGCCGCACCGCGGTCGCGTTGGCCTGCGCCCTGGCCGCGGCCACGGCCCGGGCGGACGCGCCGGCAACGGTCGCCGCGCCCGGGGCCAACACCCTGCGCATCGTCGCGGCATCGACGCTCACCGACACCGGCGTGCTGACGGCGCTGGCCGACGACTTCCGGCTGATACGGCCGCGCACCGAGATCCGCATCGAGCCGACCGGAGCGCTCAGGACCCTCGAAGTCGGCCGTGAGGGCCGCGCCGACCTGATCATCACCCATCACCGCCCGAGCGAGGACCAGTTCGTCGAGCAAGGCTTCGGCCTCGACCGCGGCGAGATCCTGTACGACGACTACGTCCTGTTCGGTCCGCCGGACGATCCGCTGCGGCTGCGGCGCGAGACCGACCTGGTCGCGGTGCTGAAGCGCCTGGCGCGGGAACAGGTGCCGTTCCTCACCCCGGCCACCGCCTCCGGCACCACCCAGCGCATCAACGCGCTGTGGGAGATGGCCGGCATCACGCCGGACTGGGTCGGCTACACCGACACCGGATCGAGCGCGGCCGCGACACTCAAGCAGGCGGCGCAGTTCGAGGCCTACGCGATCGCAGACACCGGCACCTACCTGGCGAATCGCGAGGCGCTGCAGCAGACGCTCGCGCCGCTGTACCGCGATCATCCGCGGCTGCGCAACGTCTACAGCGCGATCGTCGTCAACGGTCACCGCGTGCCGGACGTCAATCAGCGCCTGGCCGCCGAGTTCCTCGACTACCTGGTCTCGGAGCGCGCCCAGCGCCTGATCCAGGACTACGGGACCAATACCTACGGGGCGACGCTCTACACCGCCGCCGCCCACCTCGATCCCGGCCGCAGCCTGGCCGCGGCACACCGCCAAAACATGGTGGTCAACCTGTTCCTGATCCTGTCGGCGGTGCTGGTGGCGCTGATCCTGCTCAGCCTGACCTACATGTCGCGCTACCGCAAGGCCGAGCGCGCCCGGCGCGACACCGAGGAGCGCTTCATCCTCGCGGTGAGCGGCACCAACGACGCGATCTGGGACTGGGACGTGGACAAGGACCAGGTGTACTTCTCGACGCGCTGGAAGGAGATGCTCGGCTACATCGGCTACGACGACGAGATCGGCACGACCTTCGCCGACTGGATGAGCCGTATCCATCCCGAGGACCTGGAGCTGACGCTGATCCAGCTCGACAACTACCTCGAAGGCCGCAGCCACAGCTTCGTCTCCGAGCACCGCGTGCGCACCAAGCGCGGCGATTACATCTGGGTGCTGGAACGCGCCAAGGCGTTGTGGAACCAGGAGGGCAAGCCGGTGCGGCTGTCCGGCGCGGTGTCCAACATCCACGAGCGCAAACTGCAGAGCACCGCCATGGAGCACCAGGCGCTGCACGACCTGCTGACCGACCTGCCGAACCGCACGCTGTTCGTCGACCGGCTGACGCAGGCGCTGTCGATGGCGCGGCGCGAGTCCCGGCCGCTCGCGGTGCTGGTCGTCAATATCAATCGCTTCCGCGAGATCAACGACACGCTCGGGCATTTCCTCGGCGACCGCGTGCTGCAGCAGGTCGGCCAACGCCTGCGCGGCGCGCTGCACGCCGCCGATACGCTCGCGCGCCTGGGGGGCGACGAGTTCGGCGTGCTGCTGCCGGTCATCGAGTCCGATCGCGTGGGCATGCCGGCGCAGCGGCTGCTGAGCGCACTGGACGAGCCGATCCGTCTCGACGAGCAGGTCGTGCGCGTGTCCGCGAGCATCGGCATCACCTTGTTCCCCGACCACGGCGAGGACGCCGAGACGCTCATCCAGCGCGCCGTGGTCGCCATGTACACCGCCAAGCACACCCAGAGCGGCCATACCAGCTACACCCCGCCGGCGCCGCAGGCGTCGCGGGCCGGGCTCGATAGCTAGAACCTATCTCAAAATACATGTAGGGTGGGCACCGCCCACCGTCGGACAGCCAGCGAAGCCGTGTTGGTGGGCGATGCCCACCCTACGAATATATGCCAGAGTATTTTTGAGATAGGTTCTAGTCATTTTCCGAAAATTTCCGTAATCTGGAATTCTTCCCGCACCGGAGCGGTCAGCAGGGGACGGCGCCGCGGCGCCGCGAACAATAACGAGGACCCGGCCCATGGCCAAACCCGACCCGCCCAAGTCCGCGCTGTCCGAGCCGCACACCTGGCTCGAACGCCACGGCGACGCGCTCTACCGGTATGCGTTCTTCCGCCTGCGCGACATGGACATGGCGGAGGACCTGGTGCAGGAAACCCTGCTCGCCGCCTTCCAGGCGCGCGCCGACTTCGCCGGCCGCTCCGCCGAGCGCACTTGGCTGATCGGCATCCTCAAGAACAAACTGGTCGACACGCTGCGCAAGCACGCGCGCGAGGTCTCGGTGGACGCGCTCGCCGACGGCCCCGACGCCATCGACGCGCTGTTCAACGACGATCGCGGGCAGCACTGGCGGACTCCGCCCGCCGCCTGGGAGAACCCCAACGCGGCGCTGGAGCAGAAGCAGTTCTGGGCGGTGTTCCGCGACTGCATCGAAACCCTGCCGCCGCGCCAGGCGCGCGCCTTCGTGTTGTGCGAGATCGACGGACTGGACGGCAAGGAGGCCTGTAAGGTGCTGGACGTGGAGCCGTCCAATGTCTGGGTCATGCTGCATCGCGCGCGCCTGCGCCTGCGGCAATGCCTGGAAAAGCACTGGTTCGGCGGCGCCCGGGGGAAGTGAGCATGTTGACCTGCAAGGAAGTCTCCGAACTGGTGTCGCAGTCCCTGGACCGGAAGCTGTCCTTACGCGAGCGGCTGGGCGTGCGCGTGCACTTGCTGGTGTGCAATGCCTGCAATCGCTTCGCCGCGCAGATGCGCTTCCTGCGCGCCGCCGCGCGGCGCTTTCGCGAACTGCCGCCGGAAGACGACACCGGCGTGCGCCTGTCGGACGCGGCGCGCGGACGCATCCGGCGCCGGCTCGACGGGCAGCGCTAGGCAGGCGCCGATCCCTCCAGCTCCGCCAGCCGCCGCGCGAGAAACCGCCGCTCCGGCCCCTGCCGCGCGAGCTCGAGGGCCCGCTGGTAGGCGGCGCGGGCTTCCGCGACTCGCCCCAGCCGCCGGCACAGGTCGGCGCGCGCGGCGTGCGCCAAGTGGTAGTCGGTGAGATCGCCGCGCGCCAGTATCGCGTCGACCCGCGCCAGCCCGGCCGCGGGTCCGTCGCGCATCGCCACCGCCACGGCGCGGTTCAGCTCGATCACGGGCGACGGGTCCACCCGCGCCAGCACCTCGTACAACCCGACGATCTGGGCCCAATCGGTCGCGGCCGCGCCGGGCGCCTCGGCGTGCACCGCCGCAATCGCCGCCTGCAAGGTGTACGGGCCGAACCGGCGCGACGCCAGGGCCCGCTCCACCAGTGCCGTCCCTTCCGCGATCTGATCGCGATTCCAGAGCGCGCGGTCCTGGTCCTCCAGCAGGATGAGATCGCCCGACGGCGAGGTGCGCGCGACACGCCGTGATTCCTGGAACAGCATCAGCGCCAGGAGCCCGACCGCCTCCGGCTCCGGCAGCAGCGCGATCAGCAACCGCCCGAGGCGGATCGCCTCGGCCGAGAGATCGGACCGCGTCAACGCCTCGCCGGACGAAGCAGAGTAACCCTCGTTGAACACCAGGTAGATCACGCGCAGCACGGCATCCAACCGCTCCGGCAGGTCGGCCCGCGCCGGCACCTCGTACGGGATATGCGCATCACGGATCTTGGCCTTGGCCCGCACGATGCGCTGGGCCAGCGTCGGCGCGGCGGTCAGGAAGGCGCGCCCGATCTCCTCCGTCGTGAGGTCGCAGACCTCGCGCAGCGTCAGCGCCACCTGGGCATCGGCCGGCAGGGCCGGATGGCAGCAGGTGAAGATCAGGCGCAGGCGGTCGTCCTCCACGCCCTCCCCATCCCGGTCCGCGGCGCCGGCGGCGTCGGTCTCCAGCTGATGGGCGAGCTCCGTGAGCGACGCGTCGAAGCGCGCGCGCCGGCGGATGCGATCGATGGCCTTGAAGCGGCCGGCGGAAACCAGCCAGGCGCGCGGGTTGGCCGGCACACCGTCGCGCGGCCATTGCTCCACCGCGGCGATGAAGGCGTCGTGCAGCGCCTCCTCGGCGAGGTCGAAGTCGCCGAGCAGCCGGATCAGGGTGGCGAGCACGCGGCGCGAGTCGGCGCGGTAGACGGCGTCCACCCGCTCGCGCGCGCTTTCGGGGGTGTTCTCTGTCATGGCGACAAAGGCTACACCACCTGCGGTCGAACTCAATAAGCGCGCTCCACCGGATGACACCGCGGCGTCCACTTGCCCCCGTCGTTTACTGCTCCGCGTCGGTGAATGTCTTCTACGGACGCAATTCCCGGACCGGCCGCACCTCGACACAGCCGACCATCGCCGGCGGAATCTTCGCGGCGATCTGGATGGCCTCGTCCAGGTCCCGGGCGTCGATCAGGTAGAACCCGGCCAATTGCTCCTTGGTCTCGGCGAACGGGCCATCGGTGATGGATACCTTGCCGTTGCGCACGCGCACGGTCGTGGCCGTATGCACGGGCTGGAGCGCCTCGGCGGCGATATGGTGGCCGGCTTTCTGCAGCGCCTCGACGTAGTCGAAACATTCACCGTCGGGCATGTTTTCCATGTCCCGCTCGTCGCCGTATACCAGGCATAAGTACTTCATCGCTTCCTCCGCGTCGTCATCTGATTGTGGACCCGGCCGCAACTATTGTTTCAGTCCGACACCGATCTCGCGAAAAGGCGCGGCGGGTGCGCGGGACCGCTACCGCGCGGCGGCGCACTCGCTCACTCCCGACGCTCCCCGGGCGACCGCGCGGTATGCGGAACGTCCAAACCGAGCGCGAGTGTTTGCGCGTCCTCGGCGACCGGCCGCAATTCGACGCATCCGAGTCGCGCCCCCGGGATCCTCGCGGCCACCTGGATCGCCTCGTTCAGATCCTTGGCCTCGATCAGGTAGTAGCCGCCGAACTGCTCCTTGGTCTCGGCGAAGGGCCCGTCGGTGACCGAGACCTTGCCGTTGCGCACGCGGATCGTGGTCGCGGTATCGGCAGGCTGCAGCCGGTTCGCGCCGATGAAGTGACCGCTCTTTTTGACGCTCTCGGTGAACTCGGCGTACTCCTGGAAATGCCGCTCGGCGTCCGCCTCCGGCATCTGTTCCATCACCTTCTCGGCACAAATCAAGCACAGGTATTTCATGAGGCGCCCTCGGGTCGGTTGCGGGACGGGGTAGCGGCATCCCGATGGTTGGTAATGCCCCCTAGTCGAAGCCGCCGGCCGAAGGCACCGTCCACAGGCCCGCCTGCAGGGGCGACAGGCCCAGTACCCCTTGCAGGTACTGGGCAAAGAAAAGAAAGACCCCGAACGCGACGAATAGGCCGCGGCGGCTTGCCTTGGGCGCTTCGGCGGAAGTGCTCATAAGATGTTTCGTCAGTCCTGAGTTGATCCGTTCCGGTCGAGCGTCTCGCCCAGCCCGTAGAGCATGCCGGTCCAGCGCGCCTTGGCGTGGCTGGCATGATCCGGCGGCAGCTGTTCGTGGGTCAAGATCAGCTCGCAGCCCCGGTCCCGCGGAACCAACTCGACGCTCACGCGCGTGACTGCGCGCGGGCGCTTCGCCGTGGAAAGGGAGAACACCAGCCGCCGCGGCGGATCGATCTCGAGGTAGCGGCCGGTGTGCGCGTGCTTACTGCCGCCGCGCCGGCTGGCGAAACGGAACCGGCCGGCGACACGCGCGTCGATCGCGACCCGCGCCATCGGGCGCCATGCCGTCGCGAACAGCCATTGGCCCGCCACCGCGGGGTCGAGCCAGGCGTCGAACACCTGCTCCGGCGGTGCGCGGAACCGGCGCGACACGCGGATCGCCGCCAGCCGTTCGGCCCGGGATGGCGGCCGCGGGCCGCCTTGTGCCTGGATATCCGGTTTCATCTGCCTCCGTCCTCGCTGCCTTTTGTCCCAACCGCAGGGGTGATCCTTACGGCGAGGGGGTTGTGGATGCCCCTAGTCGTCTGGCGGCGCCCGGAATCGACATTGGACCCGCCAAGGCTTGCGGGGCGGACAAACGGGGGACGAGCTATTGCTGAAACTGCCTTTCACTTGATGGGCGATATCTGCGCCACAGACACGACCCCTGCTGACAGCATGGCGTCAGCAGACTGTGTGGACGGGTCGAGGTCACTCCCGGCTGGGAAATCAAAAACCGCTGACGGCCCGCAGCTTCAAGCTTAATCGTCTGAAGGCGCTCACGTTCACGGCCAACTCCCTGGAGCGGTCGGAACGGGGCAAGAATCTCCTCCTGACGCTGCTGCGCGATCTCGTTGGCCCGCCCCTGACCAAGGTGCAGACGCCGGAACAACTGATGGCGGAACATGAAACGCCCCAGCAACCCGCCGGCGGCAGGGGATGGCCAGCCGATGTTTCCGCACCAACCAGGCAGCGTGACTTGGGAATTTGTCAGGCACGCGGCTTGTGATACAGCATAAAAGGCTAATTTTAACTAGACATAATAAGCTATTTATTATAAAACACATTTAGCTAAAAATAGAACAGCCGGAAAAGCTAATATATACATTATAGTGTCGCACGATAGGCAACGGGAGCTATGCGCCGCATGGCGAAACCCTCGGAAAAGCTGGCCCAATCACTGGAGCTCCTGAAAAACCTTCAGGATCGTGGCGTCGTGGCCATACGCTCAGGTGACCTGACGCGCACCCATCGCGAGCGCTTGCTCAAAAACGGTTTCCTGCGGGAGGTGATGAAGGGCTGGTACATCCCTGCCCGGCCGGACGAGACCGCCGGGGACAGCACTGCCTGGTACGCCGCGTTCTGGAACTTCTGCGCCGCGTACCTGGGGAAGCGTTTCGGTACGGACTGGTGTCTGTCGCCCGAGCAGTCCTTGTCGCTCCACGCCGGGAACCGGACGGTACCCCGCCAGCTGCTGGTGCGATCCCCGAAAGCCCGGAACAAGGTGACGGGGCTGCCACACAAGACATCCTTGCTCGACGTGCAGGCCGCCTTGCCGGCGAACACGGATATCGTGGAACGGGACGGTTTGCGCCTGTTCTCGCTTCCGGCGGCGCTGATCGCGTGCCCGCCTGGTTTCTACGCGCAGCATCCGACCGATGCCCGCACCGCCCTGGCGATGGTGCGCGACGCCTCCGACGTGCTGGAGCGGCTGCTGGCAGGCGGACACAGCACGGTTGCCGGGCGACTGGCCGGCGCTTTCCGCAACATCGGCCGCACGCGCATCGCCGACGACATTGTAAAGACCATGCGCGCAGCCGGTTATGAGGCGCGGCAGAACGATCCCTTTGAAGCACAAAGTCCCATGATTCTGCCCACGCAGGAACGGTCGCCTTACGTGAACCGCATCCGCCTGATGTGGCAGGCCATGCGCGGACCGGTCATCGAGCGCTTTCCCGCGGCACCCGGACGGCCACGGGACATCGGGGCCTATCTGAAGCGCGTCGAGGATATCTATGTCACGGACGCCTATCACTCGCTGTCGATCGAAGGCTACCGAGTGAGCCCGGAACTGATCGAACGGGTACGCGGCGGCGCCTGGAATCCGGACGTCAATGAAGACGACCGGGAACAACGCAACGCGCTGGCGGCGCGCGGCTACTGGCAGGCCTATCAGACGGTGCGGGTCAGCCTCCGCCGGATCCTACAGGGTGAAAACCCCGGCACCGTGGTGGATGAAGACCACAGGGCCTGGTACCGCGAGATGTTTGCGCCGGGCGTGGCGGCGGGCCTGTTTCGGCCGGCCGACCTGGCGGGTTACCGCAACGGACCGGTTTACATCCGGCGTTCGATGCACGTTCCGCCGAGCCGCGAGGCCGTTCGCGACACCATGCCCGCCTTCTTCGATCTGTTGCGCGAAGAAAGCGAGCCTGCCGTGCGCGTGGTGCTGGGACATTTCATCTTCGTGTATATCCACCCCTATGTGGACGGTAACGGCCGCATGGGACGGTTTCTGATGAACGTCATGCTGGCGGCGGGCGGTTATCCCTGGACGGTTATCCCGGTGGAGCAACGGAACGCTTACATGCCGGCCCTGGAAGACGCGAGCGTGCGCCAGGATATCGGTCGCTTCGCCGATTTCCTGGCGCGCCTGGTCGAAGACGGGCTCGCCGGCAAAGCGGCGCCCGGGGTTCCATTGTCGTGACGGACACTTGCCTCGGTCCTCGATGCGTTTTGCCCCCGCCGCAGGGCTGATCCTCTGACAGCGTGGTGTCAGCAGACTGCATGAGAAGTCGAGGTACTGAGGAGAACGCCAATTTAGTGCACCGCGGCATCTTGCGGGTCCCTTCTCCCTTCGGGAGAAGGACAGGATGAGGGCGGTTTTGTCGGAGCCGTCGGCCCTCACCCCATCCCTCTCCCGGAGGGAGAGGGAGAACACCGTACGCATTATTCATGGCCGGATCCGTAGCTTCCGGCTGCGGCATTAGAAACTGCTGACGGCCCGCGGCAGATCCAAGCTCAACCGTCTCACAATGTGAGACAGACAGCGAGCGCCGGGGTTGGTATTCTCCGCGGCACAAGATGGCCATGGATCAATCGTCATGCACGCAAAGCGGAAGGAAGCGGAGAAAACAAGCCGGAAGCGGGCTACGCGCAAGCCAACCGCAGACCCGCTTGAGGAGTTGCAACATACGCTGGTCAGCCTCCAAGACGACCTCTCGGAGACGATGGCCTGGACCGCCCTCTTATGCGACGGCCTGTGCGGGATCCTGGCCGAGAATGGGTCGGATACCGACCCGAAAACGCATACCGGAGCGCGCTTCGCGGCGATCTGGCTGAAACAGCGGAACCAAAGACACGCCGCCACCCTGGAAGCAGCGCGCAGGAAGCTGCGCGCTATTCGCGGAAATCAACGACTCTGGCCCGCCTACTCCCCCGGCCGTCGCGGCCGGATCGGGATGGCGACCGGCCGGGCACCGGCCAGGAATTCGCGCAGCGGCGGGTAGTCGCGGGCGACGGCGGTGAGGTCGTCGTAGCTGTCGATGTCGCGCAGCACCGGCAGCGGCTCGAGCTCGATCCCGGCGTCCCGGGCGCGCGCCAGGGTCTCGGCCCGGACCTTGGGCCCGCCCCAGTCCATGTCGCGGAACAGCGCGTCGGCCGGGGCCGAAAGACCCAGAAAGTAATAACCGCCGTCCAGGCTCGGGCCGATCAGGTTGTGGCCCTTAGCGAGCCGGTCGTAGGCGTGCTCGATGACCTGCCAGGGACAGTGCGGCACGTCGCAGCCCATGACCGCCGCCGCGCCGCTGCGGGCGATGCCCTCGGCGAGCGCCGCGCGCATGCGCTCGCCGAGATCGGCGCCGCGCTGGACCGACAAATGGATGTGAAACTCACGTTCGAGCTCGGTGAACAGCGGGTGCCCGGCGTCCGGCGCGCCGTACAGCCATACCTCCCCCGGCCAGAACTCGGTCGCCAGGGCGACCGTGGCCCGCAGCAGCCAGGCCGCGAGCTCGGCGGCGCGCGCGTCGCCGAGGGTCGCCGCCACGCGGGTCTTCACCGCGCCCGGCTGCGGGTGTTTCGCGAACAGAATCAGGTCCGGGCGCTTCACGGCTCAGCGCACCACCCGGTAGCGACGCGCCAGCCGCTCCGGCGCCGCCCCCAGCCAATAGAGCAGCCGCAGCCGCCACATCAGGAGCACGGTGCGGGCCACGCCGCCGCGCTCCCAGCGCCGTGCCGAGGTCAGCACCGGCGAACGGATACAGGCGGGCCGGCCGTGGCGCTTGAGGCGGCGGCTCAAGTCGATGTCCTCCATGAGCGGGATGGGCGCGTAGCCGCCGAGCTCCTGAAAGAGCACGCGGCGCACGAAGATCGCCTGGTCGCCGGTGGCGATGCCGCTTAAGCGCGAGCGCAGATTCATCAGGCGCTCGATGACCCGGTACGCCCATCGCCGGCCGTCGAGCCGCACGTCGAAGCGCCCCCAGTCGTGCCCCGCGGCCAGCGCCGTACGGATGCGGCCGGCGGCGTCCGCGCGCAGGACGGTGTCGGTGTGCAGGAACAGCAGCAGCGCGGCGCGGGCGCGGGCGGCGCCGGCGTTCATTTGCAGCGCGCGGCCGGCCGGGGCCGTGACCAGGGTCAGCCGGCCGCCGCTGCGGCCCGCCAGCTCCGCCACAATCGCCGGCCCGCCGTCGCGGCTGCCGCCGTCGACCACGATGATCTCGTCGAAGCCGTAATCCAGCAGCGCCGGCAGCCGCGCCGCCAGGGCCGGCGCCTCGTCGAGCACCGGCATGATCACGGCGACGCCGGGCACCCCGGACTCCGGTTCCGGCACTGGCGCAGGCACGGCGGCCGGCACCCGGCTCACGGCGGTCCGCCGCCCCGGCGTTTCCCCAGCCGCGCCAGTTGAACGACGAACAGCACCGGCAGCGCGGCGTGCATCAGCAGGTCGAAGATGTCGATCGGCCGGGCCAGCGTGCCGGCGGTGAGCATCTTGAGCTTCTCCCACAGGTGCGGTTCGGGCGTGAACGGCGCGAGCCCCAGCAGCAGCGCGGCCAACCCCAGGACCCACAGCGGGACCTCGTCCAGCCAGCGCATGTCAGCCCGCCGCCCGGTCGCCGGACTGGATCAGCTCGATCTTGTAGCCGTCCGGGTCCTCGACGAAGGCGATGACGGTCGTGCCGTGCTTCATCGGCCCAGCCTCGCGCACCACCTTGCCGCCACGGCGCTTGATCGCCTCGCAGGCGGCGTGGGCGTCATCCACCGCCAGGGCAATGTGGCCGAAACCGCTGCCGAGGTCGTAGCGGTCGACGCCGTAGTTATAGGTCAGCTCGATCACGGCATGCCCGGACTCCGGTCCATAGCCGACGAAGGCCAGGGTGAACTTGCCGTCCGGATAGTCCTTCCGGCGCAGGAGCTTCATCCCCAGGACCTCGGTATAGAAGCGGATCGACCGTTCGAGGTCGCCGACCCGGATCATGGTGTGCAGGACGCGCATGGTCGTTCCCGTTCGCTGTCGGACCCGACCAGCCTAACCGGGCGCGCCGGGCGGCGCAATCCGAAGGCGGCGACGTCCGGCCGGCCTTACCCGACCGGTGCCGGTTGGAAAAAAAATTTTCGGTAGACGTGCGCAAGACTCTTGCTATCCTTTGCGCTAAGTAGTAAATAGCGCGCTAACATGACTGACAATTCGGACTGTAGTAGTCCCACGGACGCGACCGGCGACGGCAAGCTTCCGTCCGGTCGAATCCCACCCCATCACCGCGGGGCCCCGGCATCGGGCCCCGTTTTTTATGCCCGCGTGAAATGCGGGCCTCATGAACAATAACCCGCCGAGGAGCCACCATGCCTGACACCAACGCGTCAGAACCCCCCGAACGTCGGACGGCGCCCGCATCCGACCCCGACAACGTGCGGGAGATCCAGCCATGCTGAGCGCCGTCAATGCCGTCATGGACACCCACTTCCTCACGCCGGTGGGCCCGGCGCCGTTGCGTGCCGATGCACCGGGTGGTGGACGCCCGGCGCGCGGCGAGCCAGGCATGCGCCGCTACCTGGTAGCCGGCAAGTACCGGCTCTACCCCTTCGACCAGACCGCCAAGCCCTACTTCGACGAGGCCTGCCAGCGCCTCCACGTCGCGCTGTCGGACTACAGCTTCGCGAACAACGTGATCTGGCTGGCCCAGGCGAGCGGCTTCTACCAGATCATCGAGGGCTGCCTGTGCCTGTTCGCGCTGAACGGCAACGGGCTGACCATGCTGCTGCCGCCGCTCGGCGAGCCGTCGCGCCAGCGGCGCGCGCTCAGGCTGTGCGTGCGCATCATGGACCTGTACAACCCCTCGCCCTACCAGGCGCGCGTGGATTTCGTGTATCGCGACTTCATCAGGGTACTGGAGGCCGATGTCGAGGGCAGCACGCTGGTCAACGGCGAGCGCTGGCTGGTCGAGGAGACCAACCCGGACTACATCTACCGGACCCAGGACCTGATCGAACTCAAGGGCAACGCCTACAAGACCAAGCGCAATGAGATCAACCAGTTCCGCCGCGCCCATCCCGACCATGCGCTGGTGCCGTTCAACCGCGCGCACCGCGAGGCGGCGCTGGCTTTGGTGAACACCTGGATGCAGAACCGGCTGCGTGCCCTGCCGGACGGTCCGGTCGAGGAAATCCTCTACAACCTGGAGATGGAGCGCAAGGCGATCCAGCGCGCGATCGCGCTCTACGACGACCTCAAGCTCGAGGGCCTGAGCCTGTTCATCGACGGGCGGCTGGAGGGCTTCACCTTCGGCGAGCGCCTGAGCCCCGACGTGGCCAACGTGCTGATCGAGAAGACCAACTTCAACATCCAGGGCGCCGCCCAGTACCTGTTCCGCGAGTTCACCAAGGTGTTCACCGACTGCAGCTACGTGAACGTCGGCGACGACCTCGGCTTCGAAAACCTGCGGCGCGTGAAGATGAGCTATCGCCCGGCGATGTTCGGCGAGAAGATCGTCCTGCGGCGGCCGGTACCGGGATGAACGCGGCCGCGGAGCTGCGGCGCGCCGGTGCCGCCGATCTCGCGCGGATCGCGGCGCTGGAAGCGGCCTGCTTCACTGCGGGCGACGGCGGTTTCTCGCGACGCCAGCTGCGGGCGCTGCTCGCCAATCCGCGGGCGCACTGGCTGATCGCCGGCGACGCCGGCGCCGCGGCGTGCTGGCTCACGGCCGGCAACGGCCGGCAGCGCTGGGCGCGGCTCTATTCGCTGGCGGTGCATCCGGCGGCGCGCGGCCGCGGCCTGGCGCGGCACCTGCTGGCCGCCGGCGACGCCTGGATGGCGCGCGCGGGGCTCGCCACGCTGCGCGCCGAGGTCAAGGCCGACAACCTCGCTGCGCGCCGGCTGTACGCGATGCACGGTTTCCGCGAGATCGCGCGGCTCCCCGGCTATTACGCCCCCGGCGTGGACGGCATACGCCTGGAAAAGCGCCTGAATACCGCGTGCGGCGGATGACCGGAAATTCGGAGCCCTGCGCGCGTCGGCGCCCTAGCCGAAATGGCAGACGTAATCGAGCAGGTCCACCACTTCGATCTCGAAATGCGAATTGCCCGGCACCGTGAAGCTGTCGCCGGCCTGGTGATCGTTCCAGCGCTGGGCGTCGGCCAGCTTCACCCGGCAGTGGCCCTGAGTGACGTCGATGCGCTCCGGCGCCTCGGTCGAGAAGCGGTAGGTGCCGGGCAGCATCACGCCCAGGGTCTTCATCTCGCCGTCGGCGGTGATCACGGTGCGGCTGGTGACCTTGCCGTCGTGATAGACGTTGGCCCGGGTTTTGACCTCGACATTCTTGAAACTCATCGTTGATGCGCCTTGTGGATTGTCAGCGCTGGCCATCTTGCCACTCCGGCAGCTCGAAGTAAAAGCAGGTCGGGCTGCCCGGGACGCTGTCGAAGCCGATGGTGCCGCCGTGCTTCTCGACGATCGCGCGCGCGATGCTCAAGCCCAAGCCGGCGCCGCCGCGGTGGCTGGGGTCATCGGCCGCGGGCTGCGAGAAGGGCTGGAAGAGGCGGCCGTGGAACTCGCGCGGGATACCCGGGCCATGGTCGATGACCGAGACCCGCGCCCGGCCGTCGCGGCGCTCGGCGCGGATCTCGACCCGCCCGCCGCGCGGCGAGAACTTGATGGCGTTCGACAGCAGATGCCCGACGACGTGACGCAGGCGCTCATGATCGGCGCGCACCCGGATGTCGCGCGGACCCTCCTCCACCGCCAGCGTCACGCCCTGACGCTCGGCGTGGGCGCGATGGGTATCGAGCGCCGACTCCAGAACCTCGGTCAGCGGCCACGGGCGCAGGTCGAGGCGCATCTTGCCGGAGTGCATCCCGTCGACGTCGAGGATGTCGCCCACCAGCCGTACCAGCCGCTCCATGTTGGAGCGCGCCATATTGAGCAGCGACTGGCCGCGCGCGCTGAGCTCGCCGGCCACGCCCTCGGCCAGCAGCGCCAGCGACCCGAGCACCGAAGTCAACGGCGTGCGCAACTCGTGGCTCACCGCCGAGACGAACTGATTCTTGAGACGGTCGATCTCCTGGCGCTCGGTGATGTCGCGCACGATGCCGATGAACAGCGTGCGGTTCTCGAGTTGCATGCGGCTGACGGCCAGCTCCATGGGAAAGGTGCTGCCGTCCTTGCGCAGGCCGGTGATCTCCAGGCCGAAGCCGACGGCGCGGCCGGTGCGTAGCGTCATGTGATCGCGGATGAAATCATCGTAGTCCTCGCGCTCGGAGGCCGGCAACAGCATCTTGAAGTGGAACCCCATCATCTCGGAGGCCGCGTAGCCGAAGATGCGCTCGGCGGCGGCGTTGAGCGATTCGAGATTGCCTTCCTCGTTGATGGTGATGATGCCGTTCGGGACGTTGTCGACCAGGGCGCGCAGCCGCGCCTCGCTCTCGCGCAGGCCGGACTCGGTGCGGGCACGCCGGGCGATTTCGTGCTTGAGTTCGAGGTTGAGGTCCTCGGTGGCCTGCTTCTCGCGCTCCAGGTAGCTGATCAGGTCGTCGTTCTCGAAGCGCAGCGTGAGCGTGGTCTCGGTCATGTCGGAAATGCGCCGTGCCGTGATCAGCATCAGCGCCATGAACAGCATCGCCATCAGGCCCATGGCGACGTGGATGTCGTGCTGCTCGGCGAACAACCGCACGGTCAGCGGCGTCAGCGCCAGCATGATGAACAGCACACCGACCTTGAGCATGGCGGAAAAACTCGCCACCGCGCCGGCGGTCATGCCGGCGAGCACGAAGATCACGAACACCTGGTGGGCGATGTCCTCGGGAAACAGGAAGATCCCGGCCATGCCCCAGGCGCCGCCGGACAGGATGGTGCCGACCGTGAACAGCGCCACCCAGCGCTCGGCGTCGGACGCCGGCGGATTGGCGTGGCGGTAGATCGCCGCCATGCCGAGCCGCATCGCCGTCACGACCGCCATGGCGGCCAGCCAGGTCAGGAGCACATGGCGGGGCACGACGTCGAGTTGGACGAACACCAGGATGACGGCATTGACGAAACCGGCGGAGACGCCGAGCGGCAGGTTCTGGTACAGCAGACGCACCTGCTCGGCGCGCAGGCGCGCGGTCTGCACGGCGTCCAGGGACGCCCTGCCGCCGGAGGCGTGCGGCGTCCCGGCGCGCTGGCCGTGCCCGACGGGTGCCGTCATGGATTACACCGCCCCGCCGCCCTCCTTGGGGGGAGGCGATAAAGTTCGACGAAAAACACGCTGACCCCTGCCTTCTGTCCCTAAAGATTGTGCGGCCCTGCCGGCCGCTACCGCCCCGTACGGCTTGTTGTGTTTGCAGCTATCCCTAAGTATAGACAGGGGTTTTCCGCCTGCCGGCTATTTTTTGCCCGGCCGGCGCCGCGCCGCGATGCGCATGCGCAGGGCGTTGAGCTTGATGAAGCCCTCGGCGTCCTTCTGGTTATAGGCGCCGGCATCGTCCTCGAAGGTGGCGATGCCCGGATCGAACAGGCTGTCCGTGGCCGACTTGCGGCCGGCCACGGCGACGTTGCCCTTGTAGAGCTTGAGCCGCACCACGCCGTTGACCGTCGCCTGGGAGGCGTCGATCATCTCCTGCAGCATGCGCCGCTCCGGGCTCCACCAGTAGCCGTTGTAGATCAGGCTCGCGTAGCGCGGCATCAGCTCGTCCTTGAGATGGGCGACTTCGCGGTCCAGGGTCAGGGATTCCATGGCGCGGTGCGCCTTGAGCAGGATCGTCCCGCCCGGGGTCTCGTAGGCGCCGCGCGACTTCATGCCGACGTAGCGGTTCTCGACGATATCGGCGCGACCGATGCCGTTGGCCCCGCCGAGCTTGTTGAGCGTCGCCAGCACCGTGGCCGGGCTCAGGGTCTCACCGTCGATGGCGGTGACGTCGCCGCGCGCGAACGTGAGCTCGATATAGGTCGACTTGTCCGGCGCCCTTTCCGGCGCCACCGACCAGCGCCACATGTCCTCCTCCGGCTCGGCCCAGGGGTCCTCGAGCACGCCGCCTTCGTAAGAGATGTGCAGCAGGTTGGCGTCCATGGAGTACGGGGACTTTTTCCCCTTCTTGAAGTCCACCGGGATGGCGTGCTTCTCGGCGTAGGCGAGCAGCTTCTCGCGCGAGGTCAGGTCCCACTCACGCCACGGCGCGATGATCCGGACGTCGGGCTTCAAGGCATAGGCGCCGAGCTCGAAGCGCACCTGGTCGTTGCCCTTGCCGGTGGCGCCGTGCGCGACCGCGTCGGCGCCGACCTGGTTGGCGATCTCGACCATGCGCTTGGCGATCAGCGGGCGCGCGATGGAGGTGCCGAGCAGGTACTCGCCTTCATAGAGGGTGTTGGCGCGGAACATCGGGAACACGAAGTCGCGCACGAACTCCTCCTTGAGGTCGTCGATGAAGATCTCCTTCACGCCGAGCTGCTTCGCCTTGGCGCGCGCCGGCTCCAGCTCCTCGCCCTGGCCGATGTCGGCGGTGAAGGTCACCACCTCGCAGCCGTAGGTCTCGACGAGCCATTTGAGGATCACCGAGGTGTCGAGACCGCCCGAATACGCCAATACGACTTTGTTGATCTTGGCCATAGATGCAGTAGCAAGTAGCAAGTTTCAAGTAGCAAGGAACAGCAAGCGCAAGATAACGGTTTTCCTTGCCACTTGCTACTTGCCACTTGCTACTTTTTGAGTCCGGCGCAGCCGGGATAGCAGCCGCCGCGCCATCTCGCCGAACATCTCGGTCTGGGTGGGGTGCGGATGGATGGCGTTGGCGACCTGGTCCAGGGTCAGGTCGCCGGCCACCATCATCACCGCCTCGCCGATCAGGGTATCGGCGTGGTCGGCCAGGAAGTGCACGCCGACGATGCGGCGCGTCGCCTTGTCGGCGACGATCTTGATCATGCCGTCGGTCTCGTTCGTGATCATGGCCTTGGCGTCGATATTCATCGGCATCTTGACCTCGACCGCGTCCAGCCCCTTGGCCTTCGCCTGCTCGACGCTCAAGCCCACGAACGCGGCCTGCGGGCGGGTGAAGATCACGCCGCAGTCCTTGTCCTGGTTGTAGGCCATGGGCTCGCCGAGGAGAGTCACGGCCGCCACCCGGCCCTGGTGACCGGCGGTATGCGCCAGCATCAGCCCGCCGTTGACATCGCCGACCGCGAAGATGTGCGGGACATTGGTGCGGCAGTTGGCGTCGACCGGGATGATGCCGCGGGGGTCGGCCTTGACGCCGGCCTGATCGAGCTTGAGCGGCTCGGTGACCGGGCGCTTGCCGGTGGCGAGCAGCACGTAATCGCACTTGAAGCTCGAGTTCTTGCCGGCGGCGTCGCTGTAGCTCAGCGTCATCTGCCCGGGTTTGCCGGCGATCTTCGACACCTTGGCCGAGGTGACGAGCTTCAGGTTCTTCTGCTTGTTGAGCAGCTCGGCCAGGGTCTTGGCGATCTCCGGCTCGACCTCGGCGAGCGGCCGGTCCTGGGCCTCGACGATCACCACTTGCGTGCCGAAGTCGGCGAAGATCTGCGCCATCTCCAGGCCGATCGCGCCGGCGCCGATGATGCCGAGTTTCTTCGGCGCGCTCTTCAAGTTCCAGACGGTATCGGAGGTCAGCACGCCCTTCCCGTCGGCACCGGGGATCGGCGGCACGAACGGCGGCGCGCCGGTGGCGATGACGCAGGCGCCGAAGGTGATGCGTTCGGTCTTTTTCGCCGCTCCTGCGCGTCCTGCGCTCGCGGCACTCGCACTTCCCTGTGCTTCGCCATTGCCGCGCGCGGCGCGTTGGTGCGCATCTTTGCTGTTGCCGGACAGGTCGATCACGACACTGTTCGGCGAGTCGAAATAGGCGAAACCCTGCCGGACGTCGATCTTCACGCCCTTGTCGGTCTTCAAGGCCATGTCGCCGCGCGTCTCCAGCACCTTGCGGCGCGTGGCCTCGAGACGCTTCCAGTCGAGCGTCGCGTGGGTCGTGCCGAGCACGCCCAGATGCGCGTCGTGCGCGCGGTCGCGGATGCGGTCGGCGCCGGCACGCCAGGCCTTGGACGGGATGCAGCCGCGCCACAGGCACTCGCCGCCCGGGAACGGCGCGTCGTTGATCATTGCGACCTTCTTGCCGTGGCCGGCCAGGTCGCGCGCGCAGTCCTCGCCACCGGGGCCGCCGCCGATCACCACGACGTCGTAGTCCCACTTCCCGGCGACGATCGCCGGCGCGCCGCCGCCGGCCGGTGCCGGCAGCGCCGGCCGGCCGCTCATCCAGCCTTCCGGATTCTCGACCAGGGCCTTGAAGGCGTTGAGGAACTTGGCGGCATCGGCGCCGTTGACAATGCGGTGGTCGGCGGTGACGGTCACCGGCACGCCCAGCGGGCCCTTGGTGGCGATGGCGAAGATCGCCGAGGTCCCGGGCGACGGGATCGCGTCGAACAGGCTCACGCCCAGCATGCCCATGTTGGAGATCGTGAACGTCGGGTTGGAGTACTCCTGAGGCTTCAGGCGCTTGATGCGGGCACGCGCCACCAAGTCCTTCCACTGCTCGTTCATGGTCTTGAGATCGTGGCCCAGCACGTCGCGCAGCACCGGCACCACCAGGCCCATGCCCTCGGTCTCGACCGCCAGCCCGATGTCGATCTGCTCGCGCTCGACGATGCGGTCCTCGTGCTGGTACACGGCGTTGACGCGCGGGAACTGCTGAATGGCGAGCGCCGCGGCCTTGGCGAAGCTGACCGTGAGCGAATAGCCGGCCTGCTTGGACAGCGCCATCATGCGCTCCGGCTGGATGTGCACGGCCGCGCGGAACAACGGCATGGACAGCGCGTATTCCATGTTGTGGCTGACGGCCTTTTCCATGGCGTCCATGGGGCGGCCGACGCCCGGCACCTGGAAAATGCGCCGCGCCAGCGCCGGCGGCACCTGGCCCTTGGTGACGTCCTCGGCGAGGACGATGCCGCCCGGCCCGCTGCCGAGAATGCTGTTGATGTCGATGCCGTGGGCGCCGGCCAGCTGGCGCGCATAGGGCGTCGCGCCGCGCTCGCGCGGGCGTGGCGCCGGCGTGGCGCCGTGCGGCATGGCCGGGATGCGGGTCTTGGGCTTGGCAGTGCCGGCCGGCTCGAAGCGCTCGGCGTGGGCCGGCTCGACCGCCACCGGCTCGGCGGCCCGGGCGGGCACCCTGGCCTCGCCACCCTTCACGTCCTTCGCGTCGGCGACCAGGTAGGCGATCACCTCGCCGACCGGCACCACGCTGTCTACGGCTACCTGCGGCCCGGACAGATAGCCTTCGCGGAAGATCTCCACGTCCATGATGGCCTTGTCGGTCTCGACCGTCGCCACCACCGTGCCACGGCTGATGTGGTCGCCGACGTTCTTTTCCCAGGTGACAACCGTGCCCTCGGTCATGGTGTCCGAGAGCTTGGGCATCTTGATTGCGTAAGGTTCAGTCATTTTAAACCAGTGGCAAGTTGCAAGTGGCAAGTAGCAAGGTAAAGGCAAATAACAAGGTTTCCTTGCTACTTGCCACTTGCTACTTGAACTTATGTTTAAATCCGCCCCATTACCTTGAGGGCACCCTTATAGACATCGTCGGCGTCCGGTATCGCCTCGTGCTCGAGGTTGGCCGCGTAGGGAACTGGCACGTCAGCCGCGTGGACGCGGACCGGCTGGGCGTCGAGGGCGAAGAAGCAGTCCTCGATGACGATAGAGATGATTTCCGAACCGACGCCGTTCGCCGCCTCGTCCTCCTCGGCGACCAGCATGCGGTGGGTCTTCTCCACCGAGCGGCGGATGGTCTCGCGGTCGAGGGGTTTCAGCGAGCGCAGATCGATGACCTCGGCGCTGATGCCGTCCTTCTCCAGGCGCTTGGCGGCCTCCAGGCACAGGTGCACGCTCCAGTTGTAGCCGATGAGCGTGATGTCGGTGCCCTTGCGCACGATCTCGGCGCCCTCGAGCGGCCGGAAGTACTCCTGGTCCGGCACCTCGCCCTTCATGTTGTACATGCGCTCGTGCTCGATGAAGATCACCGGGTCGTTGCAGCGCACCGCGGATTTCAGCATGCCGCAGGCATCGAGCGGCCCGCGCGGCGTGACCACGCGCAGGCCGGAGGTCGACATGAACATGCGCGCCAGGCGCGCCGAGTGCTGGGCGGCGAGCTGGTGGGCGGTGCCGCCCGGGGTGCGCATGACGATCGGGCAGGTGGCGCGGCCGCCCGACATATAGCGGATCTTGGCGGCGGCGTTTATTAAGGTATCGAGCGCCAGCAGCGCGAAATTGATCGACATGATCTCGATGATCGGCCGCATGCCCGCCATCGACGCGCCGATGCCGATGCCGGTGTAGGAGTTCTCGGAGATCGGCGTGTCGATGATGCGGTGCTCGCCGTATTTCTCGAACAGCCCGGAGGTGGCCTTGTAGGTGCCGCCGACCACGCCGATGTCCTCGCCCATGGCGATCACCAGGCGGTCATTGGCCAGCTCCTCGTCATGGGCGCGACGGATCGCCTCCCAGTAAAAAATCTCTGCCATGTTCAGGTCCCGTTAGGTGTTCTGCAGCGGCCCGATCCAGCGCGGGTCCGGGTTGTCGTCGAGGACGTACTTGGTCAGGTCCTCGATACGCGGATCGGGGCTTTCCTCGGCGAACTTGATGATGTCGTTCTCGATCTCGTCCTGGATCTCCTGCTCCATTTTCTTGATATCCGCTTCGGTGACCGCACCGGCCTTGATGAGCTTCTGGCTGTAGATCAGGATCGGATCACGCTTGGCCCACTCCTGTTCCTCCTCCTTGCTGCGGTAGACGGCGGTCTTGTCCGACATCGAATGGCCGCGCAGGCGGTAGGTCATGAATTCGATGAAGTACGGCCCGTGGCCTCCGCGCACGTGGTCGATGGCCTTCTTGGCCGCCGTCATCACCGTATCGATGTCCTGGCCGTCGTGCTGGCTGGACGGCATGTTGTAGCCGCACACGCGCTTGTACTGGTCGAGCACCGCGGTCGAGCGGTCGATGCGCGTGCCGATGGCGTACTGGTTGTTCTCGCAGACGAACAACACCGGCAGGTGCCAGACCGAGGCCATGTTCATGGTCTCGTGGAAGGTGCCCTGGTTGTTGGCGCCGTCGCCGAGGAAGCAGATGGCGATCTGGTCGGTCTTCTTGTGCTTGCAGGCCAGCGCCAGCCCCGCGGCCAGCGGGAACGGCTGGCCGACCAGGGCGTAGCCGCCCATGAAGTTCACCGTCGGGTCGAAGATGTGCATGGAGCCGCCGCGCCCGCGCGAACTGCCGGTCTCCCGGCCGTAGAGCTCGGCCATGACCTCGCGCGGCGGGGCGCCGGCCTTGATGGCGTGGATATGGTCGCGGTAGCCGGTGATGACGTAATCGTGGCCGGGCTTGGCCGTCTCCAGCACGCCGGTGGCGATCGCCTCCTGGCCGGAGTACAGGTGCAGGAAGCCGCCGATCTTGTGCTCCATATAGGCTTCGAAGCAGCGCTCCTCGAAGCGGCGGTAAAAAATCATCTCGCGCAGCAGGCGTTTCTGGTCAGCGGCTTTCATGAATCTCCCTTGGGTTAAGGGCTTATAGTACGGAAAGGTGCGTGAATTCGCTTGGAATGTCCGGGTCCGTGGCGGGCCCGCGTTCAGCTCGTCGCCAAATTTTGAGCGGCGTATGATCGTTTTTTTGGGTCTTTAGGTCAAGGTATTGACTTTGCAGGGTGATCTGCCGCCGCCGGGCCACGGCGCGCGACGGTCGGGGCAATGGTTTTCCACGGAAATTCATTATGATCGCGCCATGATGCCGTCACGTAACATGAGGTTCGCGCCGCGACCGCCCGCCACGAGCTGCCCGGCGACAGGACCGGAAGGCACCCGCGGTAAGGAAACCCGCCGTGGCCAAGTCTAACCCACGGCATCATTCGGCCCCATCCCAGGAGCGACGAGCCCGCCATGACCCTAGCCGCCCACCTGTTACGCCTGCTTTGCCTCGCCATGCTCCTCGGAACCGCCGCCGGCACGCCGGCGGCGCCGCCCGATACCACGCAACGCGCCGAGGCCCGCCGGCAGGCGGCCGAGTCGATACTGCGTGACCTCGATCGGGCGACCGTCATCCGCCAGGGCAAGAGCCCGCATGGGATAGTTGCCTTCATCGACCCCAACTGCCCCTATTGCCACAAGCTCTACCTGGGTCTGCAGCCGTATATCGCCCGCGGCGAGGTCGAGCTGCATTGGATCGTGGTCGGCGTGCTGATGGAGTCCAGCCCCGGCAAGGCGGCCAGCATCCTCGCCGCACCCGACCCGGCCGCGGCGCTCGACCGCAACGAGCGCGGCTTCAGCCCCGAGACCGGCTACGGCGCGGCGATCGACGACCCGCTGGCCGACGACGCGGTGATGGCGAAGCTCAAGCACAACGTCGAGCTGCTGCGCCTTACCGGCAGCGAGGCAGTGCCGACGCTGGTGTTCCACGTGACCGACGGCACCGCCGTGATCGTGACCGGCGCGCCGCCCGACAACTTCCTCAAGCAGATCATTCCCCAGGTGCAATGACCGTCGCCGACGGCCGCGGCGGCGCTATTTCTCTATGGCCCAGCGCGTGTCGAACTCGCGCAGCGTGAACAGCGCGTAGCAGGCGGCGAGCATCGGCCAGGCGGCGAAGAACAGCAGATTGGGTCCGGTGTAGGGCGCGAAGTACTGCTGGTAGGACGACAACGTCGACACCGCGTGAAACAGCAGCACCGCCCCGTAGGTCCATTTCTTCTGATAGCCGACGACGAAGGCCACCAGGACGACCAGTTCCAGCGAGCCGATCAGGGTCAGCAAGCCGGGGCCGACGCCCTTGATGAAATAAAACCCCTCGTAAACGGCCGAGGCGTGCTGGGGATTGATGAACTTGTCCAGCGTCCACATCAGCATCACCAGAAACACGCTGAGCCGCATGAACAACAGCGCGATCGACAGCCGACTCTCCTGGGTCATGGTTTTTCCTCCATAGTGACCGGGCAGGCCCCACGCCACGCCTTTGCCGCATGGCAAGCCGGCGGCACGAGACTGCCGGGGCGATGGCAGGACTTCCCATGAGTCGTCGGATGTCGTCGGCAACTTACAGCGCCGCGCGTGGGCGGGGCCTATTGCGGCGCAGGACTGCCGGCGCCGGCCGGCGCCTCGACCGCCGGCGTCGGGGTGGGAGTCGTCGTCGGGCCGGGTGGCGCAACGGCGGGCGCAGGCGACGCGACGCTCGGCGCGCCTTCGGGATTCGCCGGTAGCAGGGCGTCGAGCCGGCGGCCGAAGTCCAGCACCCGCGCGCGCTGCGCCTCGAGATCCTCGGCGACCTGGATATTGGTGCCGGCCAGCTCGTCGCGCAACGCCTCGAAATCCGCCGCGACGCCGGCGCCCGGCACCGCTCCGGCGAGCATGCCCGCGGCCTCGTGGAGATGGGTGTTGGCGCTGCCGAAATTGCGCTGGTCGAGCTGCGCGGCCGCCTGGTACAGGGCGAAGCGCGCGCGCAACAGCCGGTTGGCGCTGCTCAGCTCCGACAGTTGCGCCTGGGCCGCGTCGACCTGGGCGTTGAGCTGCTGCTTCTCCCCGGAAAATTGCCGGTTCGCGTACCAGTATCCGCCGACGTACAGCGCGGCCCCGACGGCAATGACCACGACGGCGCCGAGCAGCACGGCTTTCGCTTTTTCGAACATGTCGGACTCCTCGATTGCGGGTCGGACCCGATTATGCGCAGGTGCGCGCGGAAAACCAATGTCGGACCGGCGCGCGGCGCCGTCAGTCGGACGCCGGGCGCGCGCCGCGGCGCGCGCGCTCCAGGCGCGCCAGGCGCTTCTCCATGTCACGCAGGCGCCCGGCCACGGCGGCGTTCACGCTGCCGGGCGGATAGCTGCCGTCGGCGCGCCGGGCACCCGCGTCGCAGCCGGTGAGCAGCGTCAGCGCCCGGTCGACGTCGTCCGCGGCATGGACGTGGAAACGCCCGGCCGCGACCGCCGCCACGACCTCCTCGTCGAGCATCAGGTGGCGGACATTCGCGCCGGGAATGATCACCCCCTGCGTGCCGCTCAAGCCCAGCGCCCGGCAGACCCGGAAGTGGCCCTCGATCTTCTCGTTGACGCCGCCGACCGCCTGCAGCGCGCCGTGCTGGTCGATCGAACCGGTGACCGCGAGATCCTGGCGGACCGGCACCTGGGCCAGCGCCGACAGCAGCGCGACCAGCTCGGCGAGCGAGGCGCTGTCGCCCTCGACCGTGCCGTAACTCTGCTCGAAAGCGAGCGTCGCCGACAGCGACAGCGTGTGCTGGCGCGCATAACGCCCGGCCAGGAAACCGGTCAGGATCAACACGCCCTTGTTGTGGACGTTGCCGCCCAGCTTCGCCTCGCGTTCGATGTCGACGATCCCGTCCTGGCCGAGAAACACCCGCGCGGTGATGCGCACCGGGCGGCCGAAGCTCACGTCACCGAGATCGAGCACCGACAGTCCGTTGACCTGCCCGACCGCGCTGCCGCCGACCGCGACCCGCAACGTGCCCTCCGCGATCAGGTCACGCAGGCGCTCCTCGATCAGATTGCCGCGGTAGCGCTTCTCGCCGATGGCGCGCGCGACGTGCGCGGCCGACACATGCCGGGCGTCGTCCTGCCCGGCCCAGTAGCTGGATTCGCGCAGCAGGTCGGCGAGCTCGCTGAACTTGAGCGACAGGCGGTCGCGGTGCTCGGCGAGGCGCGCGGCGTGCTCGATCACCGTCGCCACGGCGGCGCGCTCGAAGTGCCGCAGCCCCTCGTCGCGACACAGCGCGCCGACGAAACGCGCATACTGGCCGGCGAGCTCGTCGCTGACCGGCTGATCGACGTCGAAATCGGCCTTGACCTTGAAGATCTCGGCGAACTCCTCGTCGTAGGCCTGCAACAGATAGTAGAACAGCGGATTGCCGATCAGCACGACGCGCAGCATCAGCGGAATCGGCTCCGGCTTGAGGGCCGCAGTCGCCACCAGCCCGAACACCTCGGCGGCGTCCTCGACAACCAGCGCGCGCTGCTTGATGACGCGCTTGAGCGCGTCCCAGGCGAACGGCTGGCGCAGCATGTCCAGCACGTTCAGCAGCAGATAGCCGCCGTTGGCGCGCAGCATCGCGCCGGCCTTGATCTGGGTGAAATCGGTGTACAGGAAACCGAGACGCGCCTTGCGCTCGACCCGGCCGATCAGGTTGTTGTAGGTCGGGTGCGCCTCGTCCACCACCGGCGCGCCGCGCAATCCGTCGTTGTCGACCACGACGTTGACCGCGTAGCGCGTCAGCCACGGCGCCGGCTCCTCCCGGTCCTCGGCCCCCGCCTCGGCGGCGGCCAGGAAGCCGTCGACGTGCTCGAGCACGTCGTGCTGCACCTGGTCGATGAAGTCGGCGAGCTTCGCCGTCGCCCCGTAGCGCTCGCGCAGCGACTCGAACAGGTGCTCGGAGGTGTACAGCGCGACGCGCCGGTTGAGCGCATCGACCTCGCGCTTGAAGCGCTCCTGCTCGGCGCGCAACTGCTGACGGAAATTGCGCACCGCGGCGTCGACGCGCTTTTCGCGCTGCGTGATATCGTCGCGCGTCGCCTCGTCGAGCGCGTGGAACTCCTCGGCGTCGATCGGCTTGCCGCGATGCAGCGGCACCATCACGAAGCCGACCGGCGTCGAGCGCAGCACGAAGCGCTCCGCCTTGGCGGCCTCCTCGAGCGCGGCGCTGAGACGCGCGTGCGCCTTCGACAGCGTATCGTGCAGCTCCTGGTGGCGCTCCTCGTAGTCCTTGCCCTGGAAGGCGCGCGGCAGCTCGCGGCGCAAGGCTTCGACCAGCGCCGCGACCTCGCGCTGGAACACCCGGCCCTGGCCGGCCGGCAGGTTCAGCGCGCGCGGCCGGTCCGGGTCGCGGAAGTTGTTGACGTAACACCAGTCGTCGGGGGTCGGCTGCTGCTCGGCCGCCTGGCGGATGAGCGGCATGACGATCGAGCGCTTGCCGGTGCCCGGCACGCCCGAGACATAGATATTGTAAGCATGGCCGGGGATGTGCAGGCCGAAGTCCATGGCACGCAGCGCGCGCCGCTGGCCGATCAGCGGTTTGTCGGCGGCCAGCTCCGCGGTGGTCGCGAAATCGAGCCGCGCCGGATCGAAGCGCGCCCGCAAGGCGGCCGCCGGCAGCTCGGAATCCGGCGGTCGCGGCGCAGAGACGGACAGATCGTTCGGCATCGAATTCCCCGTTGCGGCGCAACCGGCGCCGATCGCGCGCGGGTTCGCCCTTGCCCCGGCTGCGCCGGAATCGGTGCGCCGCCAATCGGGTTTCCTGTTCCATTCCCAGCATAGGGCGACGACCGGGGTGCGGCTTTGATCCATATCAATGTATGCCCCGCCCCGTCTCAGGCAGGATAGACACAACCGGGGAAACTCTTGACGCACCGGCCCCGGCCGACCGCCGCAATGGAACGATCGGGCGCGGCACGGGACCACCCGCCCGGATACCGGCCGCTCCGAATGCAAGCCCCAAGGAGGACGCCATGACCGCCCACCACGACACCCTCCAGGTCGGCGCACCCGACCCCGAACTGCGCAATTCGCCGATCTACGACGAGATGGAGCGCGACTCGCTGGACCCGGACCTGGCGATCGAGACCGGTGCCTGTTATTTCAACGACCGGCGCTTCTCGCTCGGCGACTACGTGTGCAGCGGCGACGAGCTGCTCAAGTGCGAGGAGCGCGGCGTCTGGGTCCGGCGCGGTTCCTGCCACCCGGCCTGAGCGCCGGCCCGCCGCCGGCGCGTTCGTCGAAATCACTGCTATGGAGGTGCAGCATGCCCGTACCGCTACAGATCACCTTCCGCAACATCGCCCCGTCGGAGGCCGTCGAGTCCGCCATCCGCGAAAAGGTCGAGCGGCTGAGCCGCTTCCATGACCATATTATGTCGTGCCGGGTGTGGGTCGAGACGCCGCACCGGCATCATCACAAGGGCCAGTTGTTCGAGGTCCGCGTCGACATCACCGTGCCGGGCGGCGAGATCCTGGCCATGCGCAATCCCGACCAGGGCGCGGCACACGCGGATATCTACGTCGCGCTGCGCGACGCCTTCGACGCGGCCAAGCGCCAGCTCCAGGACCGGCAGCGCCGCGTCCGCGGCGACGTCAAGCCGCATCCGGCGCCACACCACGCCCGCGTGTTCCGGGTATTCCCGGCCGACGGTTACGGCTTCCTGCGCACCCTGGACGAGCGCGAGATTTACTTCCACCGCAACAGCCTGGTCGACGCCGATTTCGAGTTTCTCGACGTCGGCACCGAGGTCACCTACCTGGAAGAGCAGGGCGAGAACGGCCCGCAGGCGGCGCGCGTCATGCTCGGCAAGCACGCCTACTGACACGCCCCGGCCGGTGCCGTGACGGGCGTCGCGGCACCGGCCGGATGTCAACATTCCGCGCCGGTTCTTTCCGTGACGCGGCGCGTGCCGCGCTTGAAATCCACAATCGCCTGCCTTACCCTACCCCCCGACCAAACCACTCAACTATTGTTGTCTCAAAGAAGGGGGACATCCATGAAGAACCCGTTGGATTCGATATGGGGCACGATCATCGCGGGCGTGATCCTGACGGTCATCCTTTATTACGTCGCGCGCAACTTCCTGGTCGGCACCGCCTGACCGCATCGACAAGAACAGCCAATACTCAGGAGACCTCATCATGCCCATAGACATGTTCATCGACCGCTGGCTGCACGTGGTCGTCGGTATCGTCTGGATCGGCCTGCTGTACTACTTCAACTTCGTGCAGGCGGTGGCGCTGCCCAAGGCCAAGGCCGACAACACGGCCGCCGGCATCACCAAGCACGTCGCGCCGCTGGCGCTGCTGTGGTTCCGCTGGGCGGCGCTCGTCACCTGGATCACCGGCGCCTATTACCTCGAGCGCGCCGGCATCGGCATCGGCAACGCCTTCCTGCTCAAGGGCGCGGCCGCGCCGATCGGCATCGGCGCCTGGCTCGGCACCATCATGCTGTTCAACGTGTGGGTATTGATCTGGCCGAACCAGAAGAAGGTGCTGGGGATCGTGCCGGCCGATGACGCCGCCAAGGCGAAGGCGGCGCGCATCGCCTTCCTCGCCTCGCGCACCAACACCATGCTGTCGCTGCCCATGCTGTTCTTCATGGTGGCCGGACCCCACGGGCTGCCGCGCATCGGCATGTAAACGCGGCACTATTTCAGGCCCGGTCCGGCCGGACCGGGCCGGTTTGTTTCGGCCGGATGACGCAGCCCGAAAAGGCTTGCGTTATTTTTCGAAAATACTAGAATTTCGCTCATATGACAGCGGCGCCCTGCATGCAGGGCGCTTTTACGTTTTGGGGGTCGAAAATTCCATGACCAGCAAACATGTGATGCCCACCTACGGCCGACTGCCGGTCAGCTTCGTGCGCGGCGAGGGCGCGTGGCTGTGGGACGCGGCCGGCCGCAAATACCTGGACGCGCTGTCCGGTGTCGCGGTGTGCGGCCTCGGCCACGCGCACCCGGCGGTGACCGCGGCGGTCTGCGATCAAGCCGGCACCCTGGTGCACACCTCCAACTGGTACGGCATCGACCTGCAGGACCGGCTCGCCGACCGGCTGTGCAAGCTCGCCGGCATGGACAACGCGTTCTTCGGCAACTCCGGCGCCGAGGCCAACGAGGCCGCCATCAAGCTGGCGCGGCTCTACGGCCACCAGCGCAGGATCCTGAACCCGACCATCGTCGTCACCGAAGGCAGCTTTCACGGCCGCACCCTCGCGACCTTGAGCGCCACCGGCAACCGTAAGATCCAGGCGGGCTTCGAGCCGCTGGTCACGGGTTTCAACCGCGTGCCCTACGACGACGTCGAGGCGATCCGCCAGGTGGGCAATCGCAACCCCGACGTGGTCGCGGTGCTGGTCGAGCCGCTGCAGGGCGAAGGCGGCGTGGTGATTCCCGACGACGGCTACCTGCCGGCGCTGCGCGCGCTGTGCGACGAGCGCGGCTGGCTGCTGATGCTCGACGAGATCCAGACCGGCATGGGCCGCACCGGCAAGTGGTTCGCCTGCCAGCACGCCCGCGTCAAACCCGACGTCATGACGGTCGCCAAGGCGCTCGGCAACGGCGTGCCGATCGGCGCCTGCCTGGCGCGCGGCGCGGCCGCCGAGGTGCTCAAGGCCGGCAACCACGGCTCGACCTTCGGCGGCAACCCGCTCGCCTGCCGCGCGGCGCTGGCGGTCATCGATGTGCTGGAACGGGACAAGCTCGATCAGCGCGCCGCGGCACTCGGCAAGCGCCTGCTCGCGGGCCTCAAGGCGGCGCTCGCCGGCGTCGCCGGGGTCAAGCAGGTGCGCGGCATGGGCCTCATGCTGGGCATCGAGCTCGACCGGCCGTGCCGCGAGATCATGACCCTGGCGCTCGACCGCGGCCTGCTGGTCAACGTCACCGCCGACCGGATCGTGCGGCTGCTTCCGCCGCTGATCTACGCGGACACCGAGGTCGAGGCGCTGCTGGACATCCTGCCCGCCGTCATTCAGGACTTCCTCTCCCGGGCGGAGTCCAAGGCCGGCTGACCGTGGGCGCCCGCCACTTCCTCAGCCTGATGGATATGAGCGGCGCCGAGCTCAGGCGGCTCGTCGCGCGCGCCATCGAGCTCAAGCGGCTGCGCGCCGAGGGTGCGGTGCACGCGCCGCTGCGACACAAAACCATGGCGATGATCTTCGAGAAGTCCTCGACCCGCACGCGCGTGTCCTTCGAGGCCGGCATGGCCCAGCTCGGCGGCGCCAGCCTGTTCCTGTCGCCGCGCGATACCCACCTCGGGCGCGGCGAACCGATCGAGGACACCGCGCGCGTGATGTCGCGCATGGTGGACGTGATCGTGATCCGCGCCAACCAGCACGCCATGGTCGAGCGCTTCGCGCAACACTCGCGGGTGCCGGTGATCAACGCCCTCACCGACCGCTTTCACCCCTGCCAGCTGCTGGCCGACATCCAGACCTACTTCGAGCAGCGCGGCGACATCCAGGGCCGGACGGTCGCCTGGATCGGCGACGGCAACAACGTCTGCCATTCGTGGATGAACGCGGCGCGCCAGTTCGGCTTTCGGCTGCGCGTCGCCACGCCCGGCGGCTACGAACCCAATGCCGGCCTGGTCCGCGACTGCGGCCCGGCCGTGTCGCTGAGCCACGACCCGCAGGCGGCCGCAGGCGGCGCCGACGTGATCGTCACCGACACCTGGGCGAGCATGGGACAGGAGGGCGAGAAGGCGCAACGCCTCAAGGACTTCGCCGGCTTCCGCGTCGACCGGACGATGATGAAGCTCGCCGCCCCGGACGCGCTTTTCATGCACTGCCTGCCGGCCTACCGCGGCCACGAGGTCGAGGCCGAGGTCATCGACGGACCGCAAAGCATGGTCTGGGACGAGGCCGAGAACCGCCTGCACGCCCAGAAGGCGCTGCTCGAGTTTCTGCTCGGCGGCACGCCGACACCCTGAGAAAAAGGGTCGGGAAAAAGGGGTCCGGAAAAAGGGGTCGGAGACAAAGTTCGTCTCCGACCCCTTTTTCCCTTTTTCCCGCCGCCCCGCCCACGAACGGCCCGCGTGATATACTTATCGATGTCCGCCACCGGCGAGACCGTCGACGAACGGCGCACCGCCGGGGTCGACTTCTCATATAAGGTGCAGTGGCAATCCCTTTTCGGGCTCTCGGGAAAAACCGCGTGGAAAATAAGCTGTTACGCCTGCTCGTCATCGACGATTCCCCGGATGACGCGGAACTGGCCACCGCGGCATTGCGGCACGCCGGTTACCGGGTGAAATCGCAACGCGTGCAGGACTTAGGCGGCGCGCAGGCGGCCCTCGCCAAAGGCGACTGGGACGTGGTGATCGGCGAGATCGACGTCCCACAGCTCTCGGTCCCCTCCATGCTCGAACTGCTCAAGCGCCTGAAGCTGGACCTCCCGGTCATCGTCATGACCCGGACGGTCAGCGACGAGGAGCTGACCACGCTGATACGCAACGGCGCGCGCGACGTCGTGTTCAAGAATCAGACCGGACGGCTGGCGCCGGTGATTGAGCGCGAGATCGAGGCCAGCGAGGCGCGCCGCGCCCATCAGCAGGCGCAGCAGGCCTATACCGACCTCGAGCACAAGTACCGGGCGCTGATCCAGGGCTCGCACGAGGCGGTCGGCTACCTGCAGGACGGCATGCACGTCGAGGCCAACCCCGCTTACCTGGCGCTGTTCGGCTATGACAACCTGCAGGCACTGCAGGAGATACCGGTGCTGAACCTGATCGACGTCCCCGACCAGGCGCGCTTCAAGGCGCTGATGCGCAAGCCCGGGCAGGATCCGACGGGGTCGGCCGGCAGTTTCACCATCGTCAAGCGCGACGGCACGCGCGCGCCGGTCGAAATCGCCCTGTCCATGATCGACATGGGCGGCGAGAGCTGGATGCAGCTCAGCGTCACCGACATGTCGCGTCACAAGAACATCGAGGACCGCCTGCAGTTCCTGAACCAGCACGACCCCCTCACCGGCCTGCACAACCGCCACCATTTCCTGCACGAGCTCGGCAAGGCGGTCGAGGCCGCCAAGTCCGGCCAGGGCACGAGCGCGCTCCTGTACATCGACCTCGAGCAACTGAAAGTGGTCAACAACGCCCACGGCTTCGCGGCCGGTGACCGCATGCTGATCAAGCTCGCCCGGCTGTTCCGCGACCACGTCGGCAAGCAGGACGTGCTGGCGCGCTTCGCCGGTGACGAATTCGCCGTCCTCATGCCGGATGCCGACGCCAAGCGTGCGGCGGCCACCGCCGAGGCCATCAAGAAGGCGATGCGGGAAACCAGCTTCACCGAGGGCGGCAAGCACTATCAATGCGGCTGCTCGCTGAACATCGTCGTCATCGACCGCGACACCGAGAGCGTGCAGAAGGCGGTGCTCTCCGCGCACCGGCACACCGCCGCGAAACCGCCGGCACCGCCGCCGGCGCCGGCGTCCGCGCCCCCACCGCCACCGGCCGCACCGCTCGCGGTCGTCGAACCCGCCGGGCCGGCCGCCAAGGTCTCACCCTGGGCGATCACCATCGACAACGCGCTCCAGCACGACGGCTTTCAGCTGCTCTACCAGCCGATCGTCAATCTGCACGGCGACCCGGCGGAGAGCTATGAGGTGCTGCTGCGGCTCCAGGGCGAGGAGCCCGGCAAGAGCTCGGTCGGCGAGCTGCTGCGCGGCGCCGTGGCGTGCGGCAAGGCCCAGGCCATCGACCACTGGGTGGTCCGGCACGCGATCGCCGCGCTCGGCGAGCACCGCAAGACCGGTGCCCAGACCAGCTTCTTCATCAATCTGACCGACGCCGCGCTGCGCGACGAAACCCTGGCGCTGCTGGTGCTGCAGGAGATCAAAGGCACGGGCCTCAAGGCCGACTCGCTGGTGTTCGAGATCACGGAATCGGCGCTGGCCGACAGCCCGCGTGACGCCGCCGCCTTCATCGCGTCCCTGCGCAAGCTCGGCTGCCGTTTCTGCGTCGACGACTTCGGCGACCGGCTCAGTGCCTTCCCGGAAATCCAGAAGCTGCCGATCGAGTTCCTCAAGCTGAACGGCCGCCTGATCGCCAACCTGACCAACGACCCGGTCGCCCAGACCGTGGTGCAGGCGCTCTTCCAGGTAGCCAAGACGATGCAGAAGCGCATCATCGCCAAGTTCGTCGAGGACGCCGAGAGCCTGGCGCTGCTGTGGAATTACGGCGCCGATTACGTGCAGGGCAATTATTTCCAGCCGCCGGACGCCGGACTCACCTACGAATTCACCGGCGAGAGCATCGATTCCGACCAGGCGGTGGGCGGCTGGACCCAGCGCCGCTAACAGAGTGTTGAAAAAGTCCATCCTGGACTTTTGCCCCTGCGAGGCCTTCGTCAACCACGCAAAGCAAAAATGTCATTTTTGCTTTGCTCCATTTTTCAAACACCTCCGTGTTTGAAAAATGGCGGTCGATCCGTCGACCGCACCGCAGGCTGTTGAAAAACGAGTTTTGCCCCGAAGGGGCCTTCGTCAACAGCCTGTTAACCGGCGGCAATTCGCCGGCCACTCACTACCGCCACTCCAGGCTGAATCCCAGGCTGTAGTCCGGGCTGCCGTCCGACAAGCCGACGCTGGCGTAGAGCTGAATTCCCACCCCGGTGCCCGCCGCGCGGTTCCACGCGAGCACGAGGTCGGCGGCGCGCGGCGCATCGGCCAGCGCCGACTGGTTGCCGGCGAACATGCCGGTCAGATAGTGGCTTCCCGCCAGGCGGTAACTTAAGCCCGCCTCGTAGACCGCGATGTCCCGGACCGGGAAACCGTCCGGCTCCCCGACCCGCCGATAGCCGGCGGACACGAACGGAAACCAGCCGCCACTGACTGCCCACTCCAGCGAGACCCCGGATTCGTAATCGTGCTCGCCGGAACCGAGACCCCGCTCGGCGTCGGCGGTGGCGAATTTGATCTTGAGGTAGGGAACCGTGTCCGGCGCCGCACCGCCACCCCCGACGCGGTAGGAGCCCTCCAGCCAGGTATCGCCGGCGCCGCTGCGGCGCTCGGTCGAGACCGTGGTGCCGCCGCTGACGCCGCCGGAGGTCAGGACCACCGGTCCCTGAACGCTCAACCAGGCGGCTGTGACCGCGGCGCTCCAGGGGCCGTGGTCGTAGCGCCACTGCACCGGCAGGTAGTAAATACGCGTGTCGTCCGTCTGACCGAAATCGCCCGCGGCATAGGCCGGACTGACGCTCACCGACACCTGGTCGGCGGAGGCCGCCGGTGCCAGCGAGGCCGCGATCGCCCCGAGCACCGCGCTTCGATACCTCACCTATTCCTCTCCATTCACCCGCCAACTGATTGTTTTTCCGAGGTACGACTACGGCGCTGAGCTTACTCCGTATGCTATCAGTAAAGCAAAATCCACCTCGGGTCACATGCCCATGGGGCGCGGGGTGCTTGGCACAGATTGTGCTTTAAATGAAGGTATACCCCGGTAAGTGTCGGCAGGGTGGGGCGCTGTGGCACGCGCGATCCCCGCCCGGCGCGGCAAAAAATGGTGGGAAAAATTCCCACTTCCGGAATCGCTGCTATGCTCAATGAGATGTCTCGGGGTGCGAGACGACCATGAATGACCAAGACTGCCAAGCCGACATTCACCGGGACGAAGCATTGTCCTGTTTCGACGCCGCCGCGCGCAGTGACCGGCCGGGCGCGGCGCGGCCGCGTGCGCGCGGCTTCACGCTGATCGAGCTCGTTGTCACCATTGCCGTGGCGGCCATCCTGGTGACGGTCGCCGTACCCAACCTGCAGATGTTCATCAAGAACAATCGCATCAAAACCTCGGTGGGCGAGCTGGCCGTGGCCCTCAACCTGGCGCGCAGCGAGGCCTCCAAGCGCGCCGCGCGCGTGACCGTGTGCGTGCGCGCCAGCGACACCGCCTGCGGCGGCGGCAACGACTGGTCGACCGGCTGGCTGGTGTTCAACGACACCAACGGCGACGGCAGTCTCGATGCCGGCGAACAGGTGCTGCGGGTGTTCGGCGCGCTGCCGGACAAGGTCGAGCTCACCGCCGGCGGCTTCACGTCCAACAGCTTCGTGACCTACAGCTCGTCCGGCGAGCCGGCGCCGCGCCCCGTCGGCACCAACAAGCCGCCGACCAACGCGGCGGTCCCGGACGGCGTCTTCACCTTCTGCGACGACCGCACCGGCAAGACCCGCGGTCGCAACGTGCTGATCGGGCTCACCGGGCGCGTCGCCGTCGAATCCGACCCCTTTGTCTGCTCGTGACGGAACCGCCCATGGAACAGACTGCTTCATCGACAACGAACCGCGCGCACCGGCGCCAGCTCGGCTTCAGCATGGTCGAGGTGCTGGTGTCGGTGTTCATCGTGGCCATCGGCCTGCTCGGCATCGCCGGCCTCCAGTTCATGTCAAAGCGCTCGAACTTCGAAGCGGTGCAGCGCACCACCGCGACGCTGCTGGCCAGCGACATCGTCGAACGCATACGCGCCAACCCGACGCAGTTGATCGAGTACGGCGGCTCGGCGGGCGCGCCGATCCCGGTGCTCGGCGGCCCGACGCCGACGCGCTCCGCGCCCGGCGCGGATTGCTCGGTCAATCCCTGCTCCACCTTCGAGTTGTCGCAGTACGACCTGTGGCAATGGGAGACGGCCTTGAACGGCATGAGCGACGGCGGCGGCAGCGGCGGCCTGACTGCGTCGACCGCCTGCCTGTCGACCGACGCCGCCGCCGGCGTCACCGACCGCTCCGGCAACTACACGGTCGCGATCGCCTGGCGCGGCAGCACCCAGCTCGCCAATCCGGTTGCACCCGACGCGGCCGCGCCGGACGCCGACGCCTTCACCTGCGGCGAGGGCAGCGGCAAGTACAACGGCGAGGACGGCAGCGTCGACACGCACCGGCGCGTGCTCGTCATCACCACCTACATCTCGGCGAATTAGACCATGCGCACGCTGGCACGACAGACTGAACGCGGTTTCACTCTCATCGAGCTGATGATAGCCATGGTGCTTGGCCTGCTGGTGGTCGGCGTGATCATCATGGTGTTCCTGACCGGCAACCGCAACTACGCCCAGGACGAGCGCTTCGCGCGCATGCAGGAGAACGGCCGCTACGTGATCCGGTTGCTGTCCGAGGAGTTGAGCAATACCGAATTCTGGGGCGGCATGACCAGCGGCGGCGGGGCCGGCAACGGCGTGTGGTCGACGGACGCCACGCCGGCGCTGCTGGCCACCGACGATTGCGGCGTGACCTACGGCGTCGCGCAGACCACCGTCGTGATCGGCAACGCCACGGCCTCCGACGCCTCGACCGCCTTCGGCTGCATCGACGCCGCGACCTTCCGCAGCGGCACCGACGTGATCCTGCTCCAGAAGGTGTTCGGCGCGCCGGCCACGCCGTCGGGCGCCGGACTGCCGTATCCCTACGACACCGGCAAGGTCTACCTGCGCACCAACACCAGCAACGGCACGCTGATCAAGACCGGCGCCGAGCCGGCGGACATCACCACGGCCTTCGCGATTCCGAGCCAGAACTGGAGTTACTGGGAGTACGTGCCGCAGATCTATTATATCCGCGACGCCGGTATCCCGACGCTGCACCGCAAGCTCATGGCGCCGGACTACAGCATGCAGGACGAGGCCCTGGTCGAGGGCATCGAGGCCGTCCACGTCCTGTTCGGCATCGATACCGACAGCGACGGTGTCGCCAATCAGTTCGTCTCGAATCCGACCGCGGCGCAAATGGCCTTCGCCGCGACCGCGCGCATCTACGTGCTGGTGCGCAGCGACACCAAGGATCACCAGCACGCTGACGCCAAGACCTACGAGTTCGGCGACCTGTGTTACAACGTCGGCGGTACCGGCGGCTGCAACGCCCTGACCGACGCCTCGGCGCCGGCCGAGCCGCAGAAGTACCACCGGCGCGTCTTCACCAACACCATCATGCTGCGCAACCCGGTTTACCGGGTGCAGCTGTCTTCGTAAAGGCCTTCGGGGAGTTCGCAGGTATGAACACAACACCCAAATCCCGCCAGCGCGGCGCCTCGCTGTTCACCTCGTTGATCATCCTGGTGGGCATCACGCTGGTCTCGCTCGGCTCGCTCGGCACCAGTCTCATGGAGCTGCGCATGGCCAACAACGCCGAAGCCGGCAGCGCCGCCTTCCAGCTCGCCCAGGCCGGCATCGAAGCGACGCTCGCCAAGCCGGAGGAGTATTACATCGTCAAGGGATCGGTCGGCGAGACGCGCTGCTACAACCTCGCCGGTTGCATCGACACCATCGACAGCCTGCCCGAGCCGATGGCGACCAAATGGAACGCCGACAGCCATCTCAAGGTCACGCGCGTCACCAACGAGACCTGCCCGCCGCGCACCCGCCACACCGCGACCAGCTGCGCCAAGCAGAAGGCCGCGGGGTTCGTGGCGGAGAGCGGCTTCGACGCGACGCTCGCCGGCCAGGGCCGGGCCGAGCTCGCCCAGGGCTATATCAAGCTGTTTCCCGCGCTCGACGACCGTGACGACGGCAGCGGCGGCGGTGGCGGCCAGAACTGATGCGACGTGCAGACAATGAGGACTAAGACCATGATCCGCAAATTCCTGCTCTCCCTGCTGGCGGCCGGCGCGGTGGCGCTAACCGGCATCGGCAGCGTCGCCCAGGCCGACGACATCGACATCTACATCGACCCGGCGGCCGCGACCAGCGGCGACACGCCGGTGGTCATTTTCACGCTCGACTTCCGCTCCAACCTCGGATCGACGGTGTGCCAGGGCGGCGCCTGCGATTTCCTCACCACCAAGACCTACACCGACGCGGCCGGCGTCGAGCAGCCTTTCCTCACCCTGAGCAGCGGCTCCACGAGCTATTTCAACCTGCTGCGCGGCTCGCTCAAATACGTGTTGCAACAGGTCGGCAGCGGCACGCGCATCGGCCTGGCGCTCAACCACAACGACGGCAACAACTGCGTCGGCCCCACGGCCACCAAGTGCAGCAACGGCGGCTATGTCCTGATCGGCGCGAGCGCGCTCGACACCCAGGTGAAGCGCGACGCCTTTTACGCCAAGCTCGATGCGATTCCGGTGCCGCAGGGCAACCTGGCGCATCCCTACCAGGGCAAGGAGCTGTTCTTCGAGCTGTTCCGTTATTTCAGCGGCCAGGGCTGGTACAACATGAAGAACGGCTGGACCGACTTCAGCACCGGCAACGCCAAGAACATCGATGACCCGGACGACTACACCCCGTCCAATCCCGCCACCCCGCTCAAATGGGACGACGGCATCGTCAGCGGCGCGAACTATGTCAGCCCGGTGATCGGCGCCTGCGCCAAGCTCTACACCGTCAACATCCTGTTCCAGGTGTCGCAACAGGACAGCCATTCCGACAACGCCATCACCGCCACGGCCGCCAACGGCGGCATGGGTGGCATCAACCTGCAAGGCCAGAACAACGACTTCAAGACCGTGGTGCGCTGGATGTACGACAACGACGTCCAACCGAACGTCGGCGGCAAGCAGAACGTGATCTCGTACTTCATCGTCGATTCGACCAAGGTCAACACGACCACGCGCGGCTACGCCGGTGCCGGCCTCGGGCTGTCGGCGGCCGAGCCGTACACGCTGAGCGAGAATCCGGAAGAGCTGGTCGAGACCCTGTCGAGCATCTTCAAGAACATCCTCAGCACCAGCACGACCTTCGTCGCGCCGTCGGTGGCGGTGAACGTCTACAACCGCGCCCAGGTACTGAATGACGTCTATATCGCCATGTTCATGGCCGACGAGAACGGCCTGCCGAACTGGCCGGGCAACGTCAAGAAGTTCCAGATCGGCATCAACACGACGTCCCAGGAGCAGGAAATCCGCGACGCCAATAACGTGTTCGCGGTGGCGCCCGACGGCCGCATCAAGTACGACGCGCTGAGCTTCTGGACCAACCCGGCCGAGCTGCCGGCCCCGCCGCCGCCGCCCGCGACCACCGAGCTGGTCGCCGGCAAGGACGGCCGCGTGGTCGACCGCGGCGGCGCCGGCTCGAACGTGCCGGGCTACAAGCTGAGCTGCGCCTCGACCTCCGACCAGGTCTGCTCGCACCCCTACACGCCCGGCATGACCAACCATACCGGCGATACCAGCGACGAGAGCAAGCGCAAGCTGTTCACCGAGCCGGACACCTTCAGCAACGGTGCGTCGACACCCCTGCGCGACGTCAACGCCGACGTCGGGACCGCCTCCGCCCTGCAGTCGGTGCTCGGTGCCAGCAGCGTCGGCGCCTGCGACAGCAACGACTCGACCAGCCCGCCGTCGGCCTGCTACCTGCTCAAATGGGCGCGCGGCCTGCTCAACGACGGCACCACGGTGCGGCCGTGGCTGATGGGCGACGTGCTGCATTCGCGGCCGGTGGCGATCAACTACGGCGGCGATCCCGCCCGTGTGTACATCGCGGCGGCCTCGAACGACGGCTACATGCGGCTGATCCGCAACAGCGACGGCGTCGAGGCCTGGGGTTTCATGCCGCGCGCCGTCATGCCCCAGCTCGCCACGCTCGCGGCCAACACCGCGACCAGCCCGGTGCACCCCTATCTGACCGACGGCGCGCCGGCTATCTACATCTTCGACGACGGCGGCGACGGCACCATCTCCGGAGGCGATAAGGTCTACATGTACTTCGGCCTGCGCCGCGGCGGGACCAGCTACTACGCGCTCGACATCACCGACCCGGAGAACCCGCAGCTGCTGTGGCGCATCGAGAAGGGCGCCGCCGGCAGCGACTTCGCCGAGCTCGGCCAGACCTGGTCGACACCCAGGGTCGGGCGCATGCTGTTCAACGGCTCGACGACGGATCCGCAGCCGGTGCTGATCTTCGGCGGCGGCTACGACACCAACAAGGACACCCACCCGGGCCACAGCGGCTATACCGCCACCGGCATCGGCAGCGACGACAATGAGGGTAACGCCCTCTTCGTCGTCGACGCCAAGACCGGTGCGCTGGTGTGGAAGGCGGTCAAGAGCGGCAGCGGCTCGAAGGTGTTCGCGCACGCCGACCTGAACGACAGCATCCCGTCCGACGTGCTGGCCGTCGACAGCGACGGCAACGGCCTGGTCGACCGGATCTATGTCGGCGACACCGGCGGCGTGGTGTGGCGCGCCGACATGGCCAGCCCCGACCAGGGCGACTGGATCCTGACGCCGATCCTGTCGGTCGGCCGCCATGCCGCGGGCAACAGCGGCTCGCTGCCCAACGACCGGCGCTTCTTCAACGCCCCGGATTACGCCCAGAGCATCGACGACAGCGGCGCCTTCGACGCCGTCATGATCGGCACCGGCGACCGCGAGAACCCCAAGGACCTGGCCGTCACCAACTGGTTCTACATGTTCAAGGACCGCTCGGTGTCGACCAGTGACGGCACCGCGCTGGGCGTTTCGACGCTCGAACATGACGATCTCGCCGATATCACCGACTGCGTAGGCAGTTCCTGCACTCCGCCGGCAACGATGGCCAACGGCTGGCGCCTCAAGCTCGAGTGCCCGCCGAGCTACGCGGCGCTGTGCGGAGAGAAGAACCTGTCGACCGCCTTCACCCTGGCGGGCACGATCTACTTCACCAGTTACATTCCGGCCGGCGCGACGACCGACGCCTGCAACCTCAAGGAAGGCAACGGCCTGCTGTACGCGATCCGCCTGCAGGACGGCACGCCGGTGTTCGGCGGCGGCAAGGACGACCGCGTGACCGAGCTCGATTCCTCGGGCATCCCGGCCGAAGTGGTGTCGCTGGGCGACGGCAAGCTCTTGCAGCCCGACCTCAAGATCCGCGACACTGGCGCGTCTTCCGGGTTCAAGTCCTTCTGGTACAAGAAGCCGGCCCAGTAACCGCGACCGCCGCCGCCCGGCGGGCGGCGGCGGACCCTTCGGACA
>DASWHF010000049.1:0-45217 GCA_036393295.1 Acidiferrobacterales bacterium | reverse complement strand
GGGGCTTCCAGCCCCGCCGGCCGGCACGGGGCACGCCGAATGTGTCCACAGAAGGGCGCGGCCGTGCCCGGCGGGGCTGGAAGCCCCGCCTACAACAAATTGATTGTTTCTCCGCGCCTCTGCGTTGGGTGTTAGAATTTGAGCCCCGGCATCCGAACCAGGCGCTCGGCCATGAGAATTGTGTTGCTCCCCGGCATGGACGGCACCGACCGGTTGTCCGCCGGGCTGGTGAAGGCGCTGCCGCCGGGATCGGACAGCGGGATCATCGCCTATCCCACCGATCGCTTCCTCGATTACGATGAGCTCGAGCGCTGGGTGCGCGCACGGTTGCCGCGCAGTGAGAGATTCATTTTAGTCGCGCAGTCGTTCTCCGGGCCGGTCGCCTACCGGATCGCCCGCCGGCCGCCGCCGAATCTTGCGCTGCTGGTGTTGGTCGCGAGTTTCGTCGAGCCGCCGCATCCCGGCCTGCGCTGGGTCCAATCGTGGCTGCCGCTCCGGTTGCTGCTGCGCCGTGCACTGGCCGGCGGCGTGGTGACGCGGTTGTTATTGGGCAAGCCAGCCGGTCCCGAGCTGCTCGAACGGTTCCGGCGTGTCTTGGCCGGTGTGCCGGGCGAGGTGCTTTCCCGGCGGCTGTCGGCAATGGCGCAACTGCCGCCGGCGCGCGAGTCGATCCGGGTGCCCTGCGTCTACATCCGGCCGCGCGACGACAATCTCGTCGCGCCGCGCAATATCGATGTGATCCGGCGCATCGCGCCCGATCTGCGGGTGTATACCGTCGAAGGCCGGCACTTCGTCACCGAAACGAACCCCGCGGCGTGTGTGGACGCGCTGCGCGAGGCACTCAAGGAGTTCGTGGAGATTGCCGCGGGCGCTTCCGCGCCCTCGCAATGACCCGCAAAGCGGGGCGTCTCGCAAAAACATCAGCGCTCGATGGTGTACAACAGGTCCGCACCCTGCTGCGCGCCGCTTTCGGTCTCGATCGTCCAATAGCGGCCGATGCGGTAGCGCACGCGCAGGGTGTTGACCGGCTCGAACAGGCCGATGCCGTAGCTGATGTACAGCTTCGGCGACAAATGCGTGCCGAGCATCAACGTGGTCTCCTGCTCGACGGTGCCGGGCTCGATGCGCACTTCTTCGATGCCGAAGGTCGTGCCGATGCGCTGGGCGAGGAATTCGCCGCCGACCAGTCCGAGCGAGGAGGCGGCCTGATACAGCTGGGTTGCGTCGGCACTGCCGGCCTGGGCGGCGGGGCGGCCGAGCAGCAGGTAGGACAGCGCGTCGGTCTGGTTCATGGCCGGCTCGGAGAACACCGTCAGCACCGGCGCGGTGAGCGTGCCGCGCGCCTGCACGCCGGCAGTGACCTCGCCGATCTCGCGCACCGCGCGCATGTCGAGCCCGGGATCGGTGATCGGCCCGCCGGCGAAGATCAACCGGCCGCGCTCGATCTTGAGTGGCTGGCCGTAGACCTGGTAGCTGCCCTCGGTGACGCGCAGCTCGCCGCGTCCCGTGGTGGGGCGCTGCGGGCGGTCGACGGCGGTGACATCGCCGGTGATCGTGGCGCGCACGTTGAAGCCCTCGAAGCGCACCGCGTCGCCGAGCGCCAGCCGGATCTCGCTGCTGATCGCCCAGTGCGCCGCACCGTTCACGCCGGCCTCTCCCACCATGACCACGTCCGATGAGCTGGTGGCGGCCTGGGTCAGGTCCTTGGGCGCGAGCCGGCCGCGCGGCACATAGATCTGCCCCCGGGCGTCGATCCGACCCGGAGCGAAATCGACCCGCAGGTCCGGCGAGACCTCCAGATTCGCCTCCGGGATCCTCACCAGCTGGAATTCGTGACCGGTGAGCGCGACGCGCGCGGTCCACGCCGGCCGCGTGCCGAGCTGCGCCTCGCCGTCGATGTCGAGCCGGCCGCCCCCGGACTCGGCGTGGCCGCTGAGCGTGAAGCGCCGGCCGTCGTCGCTGCGCGCGCTTATCGCGATGCCGCCCGGACGGATGCCGAGCCGCGGGATGTCGAGGCCGGCCGCCTCGACGGAGACCCGGCCGGTGAGCCGCGGCTCGCCGCGGGAGCCGGCGAGGCCGAGATCGACGCGCAGCGTGCCCGCGGTGTCGGCGAGCTGCGGGAACAGCGCCGGCAGTGGCGACAAATCGAGCAACACCGCGTTGACGCGCCCGCGCAGCGGCTGGCCCTCGACGTCGACCCGCTCGAACGGCGCGAACGGCGCCGACAGCTCGACATCGGCATAGCCGTCGAGCGCGAAGACCCAGAAGCCGTTGAGATCGACGCGCCGGTCGGCGGCGCTGGCGTTCAGCTTGCCGCCGTCGTGCTCGAGCGTGACGCGCGCGCCGCCGGGCGTGACATAGCTCAGGCTGCCGGCGCCGGCCGACACGGCGAGCCGCGCGTTCAGGGCGCCGCCGGGGTCGACGCGCGCCGTGAGGTCGGCGTCCAGGCTGCCGGCGAAGCGCGTGTCCGGTCCGAGCAGCGGCTGGAGAAAGGCCGTCGGCAGGCGTTCGGCGGTGAGCGCCAGCCGGCCGCCGCGGCCGCGCCGGCCCTCGCCGTCGCTGCACAGCCGGCCGGTTCCGCCGATCCAGCAGCCCGGTCCGTAAGCCCAGGCCGCAGCGCCGATCGCCAGCGGCAGCGGCGCCTCGAGATGCCAGGGTCCGAGATCGCGCGGATCGAAATCGGCGCGCTCCAGGGTACCGGTCCAGGACCCCTGCCGGTAGCCGCCGCCGGCGCTGACATGGAGCCCGTCGCCGGATTCGCCGGCAACCAGCTCGACGCGATGCGCCCCGGTGCGTCCGTGAAGCCGGCCCTGGAGCTCGCCGAAATTCTGACCGAAGACCGTGAGCCCGCCGGCGTCGACCAGCACGCTGGATTCGTGGGCGTCGGACAGATCGACATCGGCGCGCAGCGCCAGCCGGTCGGCGCGATGCGTGCCGATCGTCAATGATTCGGCGGCCGCGTCGGCGACGACGCGCGGCGCGGCGCGCGCGCCGCTGAGCGCCGCCGTGGCGCGCAGCGCGCCGCTGCTCGGGTAGAACCAGTCGGACAACTCCAAGCCCGTGAGCTCGCCGGTCAGCGCCCAGGACTCGCCGACCGTCCCCTGCGCCGTCAGCCGCGCCGAATTGCTGGTCGCCTCCAATCCGGACAGTCGATAGCGCTCACCGCTGCGTTCCAGCCGCCCGCGCAGCTCGACGGCCTGGCCGCGCAGCGTGCCATGGAGGCGCGCGATCGCCACGCCGAGGGCGAGTCGTCCGTCCCGGACGCCGCCGTCGATCGTCGCGTCGAGCGCGATGCGTCCGGGCCAGCCCGGCGCCAGCGTGGCGGGATCGATCCCGTGCGCCGTGAGCCGCGCCTGCCAATCGAGCTGTGGCCGCCAATGGACCCGGCCGTCGGCCCGCGCCTCGCCGTCCAGGCCGCGGGCGGTGACGGTGTCGAGCACGACGCCGGTACGGTCGCCGTGGCCGCTGGCGGCGATGTCGGCCAGCATTTGGTCGGCCCAGGCGAGGCTGCCGGCCAGCGTCAGCGTGTAATCGTCCGGCGTGCCCATCAGCCGCAGCTCACCGTTCGGACTGCGGATTCCATCCTGACGCCGCGGCGGCCAGCGGAGTTGCTGCCAGTGGAGCTGCGCCTCGATCGGCTGCCGCGTCGCGCCGGTATCCCAGCGGCCTTGCGCCGCGATGCGGAAGTCGCTGTCGGGCGCTGTGAGCGTAAGGCTCTCGACCGTCCAGGCCCGCTCGCGATAGCCGGCGCGCGCGCGGGCGTCGAGGCTATCGAAATCCGGGTGCCGGCCGCGCAGGTCGGCGTCGGCGATGAAGCCGGCGAAATCCCCCTCGCCCTGCAACTCGCCCGACAGCGCGAGGTCCGGCCAGTCCGCGCGAATCGCGCGCAGCGCGATGCCCGGGCTGCGCGCGCTCGCCTGCCAGCGCGGCTTGCCCGTGACGTCGCGCAACTCGCCCTCGACCGTCACGGCCGCCGGCGCGCTCAGGGTCTGGCGGACCGTGAGCCGGCGAAGATCGCCGCCCAGCCGGCCGGCGGCCGCAATGCGCCGGTAACCCGGCCAGTCGAGCGTCCAGCGCGTTTCGAGATCGAGCGCATAGGGCGGGCGCGGTGCGAGTTGCCCGGTGGCATCGAGGGTGTAGCGCGGCCCGCGCACAACGAGCCGGTCGATGTGCAACCGCCCGTCGCGCGTCTCGGCGGTGAGCTCCAGGGCGTCGACCAGCGTCTCGGCGTCGCGCCCGGCGCGCGCCAGGCGGAAGCCGTCGAGCCGCGCCGCGTCGACCAGGATCGCCAGTGGCAGTCGCAGGGTCGGCAGGCCCGTTGATTTCTTCGGTGTCGCTGCCGGACGCAGGGTGAGCGTGAACGCGCCGGCATCGACGTGGGTGATGTGCAGCCTGGCCCGCGCCAGCGCCCACGGCGACCAGTCGAGCGACAGGGTGCCGACGTCGATATCCAGAGTCGGGCTGCGGTAACGCAGGCCGCGGATCTCGATCGGTCCGATCAGCCGGCCGCGCAGGCTGTCGGCGGTCAGCTCGCCGCCCGGCGCCGCCGGCGTCAGCCGCACGAACAGCCAGCGCAGCCCGGCCTCGCTGCCGGCCACCCAGGCGCCGCCGGCCAGCACCAGCGTCAGCAGCAGTGCGACTCCGATGAGCAGCGCGCGTTTCACAGGTCGGGCCCGATCACGACGTGGATGCGCCACGGGTTGCCGTCCTCGCTGATGGCGCTGGCGTAGTCGATGCGCACCGGGCCGATCGGTGAGCGCCAGCGTATCCCCACGCCGACACCGTGCTTGTAGAACTCGGTGCTCAGGTCGTTGAAGGCGTTGCCGACGTCGTAGAACAGCGCCGCGCTCCACTTGCCGACAATGCTGCGCTCGACTTCCAGGCTGCCGACCGCGAGATACTTGCCGCCGATCACTTCGCCGGCTTCGTTGATGGCGCCGATGGTGTTGTAGTCGTAGCCGCGCACGCTCTGGTCGCCACCGGCAAAGAACCGGTAGGACGCCGGAAGTTGCTCGAAATAGGACGTCGCCGTGGCGCCGAGATCGAGGCGCGCGATGAGCCGCGCCGATTCGCCCAGCGGATAGATGTACTTGCCGGCGGCGCGGCCCTGCAAGAACGATGTGTCCGAGCCGATCGATTCGGCGGTGCCGCGCAGGTCGAGCTGCAGCCGCCAGCCGCGGCGCGCGTACAGGCGGTCGTCGCTGTCGATGCGCAGCCAGTTCACACCGGGCACCAGCAGGTTCGACCGCCCGACCTCGTCGGCGACCCGGAACTCCTCGCGCTGGTAGTTCAGCGCCAGGGTCTCGCGCCACAGGCCGCGGCCGTGGCTGTAGCTGGCGCCGACGGTGTAGGTCTGGCTGTCGCTGGTCTCGGGGTGGTCGTCCACGTAACCGACGTTGAAGGCCAGTTGATCAATGTGCGGCTCGCCGACCGGGATGGTGTAGCGCGCGTTGACGCCGGTGCGGATCTCGGAGCCGCTCAGCTCGGTGCCGAAGCGGTGCCCGGCGCGATTGATCAAGCGCCGCTCCCAGCCGACCTTGCCGCGCACGCCGGTATCGGTGCCGAAGCCGACGCCGAGCGTGTAGCGGTTCGGCGCGCGGCCGGTCAGCTTGAGCTGCACCGGCACCTCGCGGCCGCTCGCCAGATCGCGGCGCGGCTGCACGTCGACCTGCTGAAAGTAACCGCTGTCGCTGAGCGCGCTCTGCAGCTTCAGTACCTGACCGGTGTCGAAGGGCTCGCCGGATTTGAACGGCACCATGCGCAGGACGAGCCGCGGATCGAGGTCGATGTCCTGCTCGATCTCGACCGCGCCGAAGTGGAAGCGCGGCCCGCTGTCGTAGTGCAGGATCACGTCCGCGCGGTAGGCGTTGAGGTCTATGCGCAGCTCGCTGCGGATGAGCTGCGCGTCGAAGTAACCGCGCTCGACGCCGAGGTTGAGCAGCGTGCGCTTGCCGGCCTCGTAGCGCGCGTGGATCAGCGGCTCGCCCGGCTTCAGCGGAAAGCGGGTGAGCAGCCGGTCGAAGGCCGGATCCGCCTCGGCCTCGCCGGTGAGCTTGAGATCGAGGGTGGTGACGGCCAGGCGTGGTCCGGGGTCGATCCGGTAGTGCGCCTGCCAGTCGCCGTTTTCGGAGGTGAGCTGTGACTCGATCTGCGGACGATACCAGCCGAAGGGCCGCAACGCCGCGCGTATCTCGTTGGGCGCCCGGGCGTGCAGGGCGCGCACCCGGCCCTCGGAAATGTCTTTCTGGTCCTTGTACTGTTCGATGCTGAGGAACAACTGGACGTTGTTCCTCTCGTCGTCCTCGACGCCGCTGATTTCGACCCGGATCGCGGCGCCGGCGCCGTGGCCGGCCGCCAGCAGGGCGAGCAATCCGCATATATAAAGTATCCCCGGCTGCGGGGCTCGGCGGGCGGTCATGATGGGCGGGCGCGCGGTGTTTCGGACGGAGTTCCACGGTCTTCGCCCGCACCAGTCTACTATAGCCCCACCGGCGCCGCGACTTTGCCCGACCGTGGGGCTTGGTGAAAGACGCGGCGATCTGCTAGCGTCTCGCCCATGCATAGGATCGCATTCAAGCGCCGTTGGCTCCCGCTGCTCATCGCGCCGGCGCTGCTCGTCGGCCAGCCGGCGTTCGCGACGGACGCGCACGCCTTCCGCTTGGCGGGGGCCGTCGATGAGCGCGAAACCGGCGCCGCGCCCGACCCGGGCAAGCCGGCCTGGAACGCGCCCGGCGCGGAGGTCGCGCGCCGCAATCCGGTCAAGGCCGATGCCGCCTCGGTGCGCCGCGGCCGGCAGGCCTACCGCAATCTTTGCGTCGGCTGCCACGGCGACGCCGGCCGCGGCGACGGGCCGGCGGGGAGCGCCTTGAAGCCGTGGCCGACCGACTTGGTGACGCACGGGCCGCACCACAGCGACGGCGACCTCGCCTGGAAGATCCGCACCGGCCGCGGCCCGATGCCGGCCTTCGTGGTGGTGCTGGGCGACCGGCAGGTCTGGGACACCGTGAACTACCTGCGTACGCTGGCGCGGGCCGCCGAGGCCGCGCCGTCCGCGGCGGACGATCACGGCACGCACCGGCATTGAGGCTCAGCCGACGGTGGGCGCAGTATCTACTATACTGCGATGCAACCGAATGATGGCGACCCCGCTGATCACGTCGCCAAACAGTGCGTATTACCGTAGGGTGGGGCCCTGCCCCACCAGCCGTTTGCACGGCGGGGCAGGGCCCCACCCTACGAAGGTTATGGCCGTTCAGGATTTATTTATGCTATGGATTCCTGGTGTCAAACGCGAACACCGCATCGCGCTCGCGTCGGCCGCCGCCGCTGTTGCGCTCGCTGGCTGCGCTGCCGCGCCGCGCGCGGACCTGCCCTTGCCGCCGGCGGCGCGCGCCGCCGTGGTGATCGTCGAGGCGGGGCAAGGCCGCGGCGCGGGCCTGGTGTTGAACCGTGACGGCGAGATCGTCACCAACGCGCATGTGGTCACCGGCAGTCTGCGCGCCCGCGTGCGCCGCGACGACGGCGAGCTCGCCGGCGTCGACGTGGTCGGCCGCGACGCGCGGCTCGGCGTGGCGCTGCTGCGTCTCGAGCAGGATCGCCTGCTGGCGCCGGCCGCGCACGGCCGCGCCGCACGCCTGCGCCCCGGCGACGCGCTGCGCTGGGTGGCCGACCCGGCCGATCCGGCGAGTGACGGCGCCGGCCAGGTCGTCGCCGTGCAGCGCAACAGCGGCCGGCGCGGCGACGGACTGTCGTTCATCGAGATCCGCCCGCGCGATGCGGCCGCGCCGGCCCACGGCGTGGTTTTCGATGCCCAAGGCCGGGCGATCGGCCTGCTCGCCGCCGTGCGCGGGTCCGGCGGGTCGCGCCTGCTCTATGCGATTCCCGTCGATGCCCTGGTCGAGGGGGCCGAGCACCTGCGCACCGCGGGCCGGGCCACCCGAGGCCAGATCGGCATCGAGGTGCAGCCGGTCAGCCCCCGGCTCGCCGCCACGCTCGGCTTCAATCGCGCGCGCGGCGCGCTGGTGGCGGCGGTCGCTGCGGACGGTCCGGCGGCGCGCGCCGGTGTCCGCCGCGGCGACATCGTGCTGGAGTTCGGCGGCCGCCGCGTCGAGCGTGCGCAGGACCTGCCGGACATGATCGCCGCGGCCGTGCCCGGCCAGCCGGTCGCGATATGGCTGTGGCGCGGGGACGGAACGCAGCAGCTCATGATCACACCGGAAGAACAAGACACGCGCCGGCCGTGAGCGCGGCGCGGCACTGAACCGGGAGGAACGGTGATGGGCGACATGATGATCGACGCGCATTCCTGGCTCGCGCAGTTCGCGCTGGTGCCACTGGCCATGAGCTGGATATTCTACCTTCTGGTGCGTTGGCTGCCGGTCGGCGGCTTGCGCGAGGAGTGGGGCGTGCTGGCGCGCTGGAGCCTGTGGCTGGGCACCGGCTTTCTGGTCGCGGCGGCGGTGAGCGGCGCCCTGTCCGCCGTCGAGGGAGCGCCGCCGGGACTCGTGCGCAATGCCCTGGCGGGTCACGCCTACTGGGCCTACGCGGCCCTGGCCGCCTACCTCGTCGTATTCGGCTGGTCGATCTGGGGGTATCGCCGCTACCTGCGGTCGGCGCGCGAGCAGGGCCTGCCGTTTCTGCTGGTTGGGCTGCTGGCGCTGGCGCTGCTGGTCATGGCGGTCGGCCGCGGCGCCGGTCTCCGGGCACCCGCCGCCGGCGTCGCCGCGGCGCCGGCCGCCGATATCGAAGCGGTCAGCGCGCCGTCCGGTCCGATGACCGCCGCCGGCCGCCGGTTGATTTCTCGCCGCGCTCCGGACACCATAATCCGCTGATTCGTTCGAGGTTCGCATTCCCTATGGGTGTCCTGCGTGTTGCCGGGGTCGGGCTGGGGGCGCTGGCGCTGGCCGCGCTGGTCGCGGCCTGCAGTCGTGACGAGCCCGCGCCGGCGTCCGGCGCCGTGCAAGCGCCCGTGCCCGAGCCCGAGCCGATCCAGCTATTCGACACCGCCAGCATCCTGCGCGGCAACAAGCTGTTCCAGGAGCACTGCGCGCAGTGCCACGGGCCCCAGGCCCAGGGTCATCCCGATTGGGAAACGCCGAGCGACGGCCGGTTCGCCGCCGCCCCGCCGCTCGACGGCACCGGCAACGACTGGAAGCGCAGCAAGCCGGAAATCGTCAAAATCATCCGCAACGGCGTGCGCCGCGCCAATGGAGACGATATCATGCCGGCTTTCCGCGGGCGCCTGAGCGAGCGCGACGTCCAGGACGTCATCACCTGGTTCCAGTCGCTGTGGCCGCCCGAGGTCTATGACACCTGGAACAAGGCCCAGTCCGCGCCGCCGGCGCCCAAGGGTTGACGGGCGCCGGGAATTTTCATTGCAAGTCGAGGGTCTGACGCGATGGGCATCGCCATCTGGGTAGTGATCATTCTGGTCATCGCAGCGCTGATAAAATACCTGCTGACCGACCGCAACAAGTAGCCGCTCCGTGTTTCTTTGCAATTCCCCTGGAGACAGATCATGTATGGATTCAACATTCAACTCAAACAGGACTTCGCCACCGTCGTCGCTCGCGTCACCGAGGCGCTCAAGACCGAGGGCTTCGGCGTGCTGACCGACATCGACGTGCAGGCAACCATGAAGGCCAAGCTCGGGGTCGAGGGCCGGCCCTACCGCATCCTCGGCGCCTGCAACCCGCCGCTCGCGCACCAGGCGATCAGCGCCGATCCCGACATCGGCCTGCTGCTGCCGTGCAACGTCGTGGTGCGCGAGGAGCAGGACAAATCGATCACCGTCGCCTTCATGGACCCGGTCGCGGTGCTCAAGCTGGTCGACGACGCGAACATCGAGAAGCTTGCGCGCGAAGTGCGCGCCCGCCTCGAGCGCGTGCGCGACATGCTCGCCGCCTGAGGCTCGGCATGACAACGACGGAAACGGTCTATAGCGTGAACGGCATGAAGTGCGGCGGCTGCGTCGCCAATGCCGAGGCGGCGATCCGCGCCGTCCCCGGCGTGGTGGACGTCAAGGTCGAGCTGGCCGCCAAGTCGGCGGTTGTCAAGGGCAGCGCCGATCCCGCAGCGGTCGTCGCGGCCCTGGCGCGCGCCGGCTATCCCGCCCAGGTCGTAAGCTGAACTGAGTCGCGTCGCGCTTTGACGTGGATCAAGGTCCGCGTCGCGCCGATGTGCAATGCTTCGACGTCAGTGCGCCGCCGCCGATGGCCGGCGCCGGCTCGATACAACCCCTTTCGGCTCACTCGCTCCGATCAGGCTCGATCGGCGGTTTGTCCGCATCCGCCCGACCTGATCGCCGACTTCAAGGAGGTGACCATGAAACGACCACTGCGAATTCTCACGGCCGCGACGCTGATGCTGGGCGCAGCGACGCTGATGACGCCGGCGGCGCTCGCGCAGAGCGCCTACGCCGACGATGGCGGGCCTTACGCCTACGGCATGATGGGCATGGGTGGCGGCGGGATGGGCATGCATCGCGGCATGATGGGCTCCGGGATGATGGGCATGGGCGGAGGCATGATGGGCATGGGCCCCGGCGAAATGGGCATGATGGGCATGGGCCCCTTTATGATGCTGGACCTGACCGACGACCAGCAGGGCCGGATCAACAAGGTCCACGACGGCCTGCGCAAGCAGCACTGGGAGATCATGGGCAAGATCATGGACGAGCAGGCGCGGCTGCGCGATCTTTACAATGCCGACACCCTCAACAAGAAGCAGATCAGCGACGCCTACGGGCGCATCTTCAAGGAACGCCAGCGCATGATCGAGACGCATGTCGACGCCGTCAACCAGATCAACCAGGTGCTGACCCCGGAGCAGCGCGCGCAGCTCCGCGACCTGCGCCGCGGACGGACGCCGGCCGGTCGCGGGCCGATGGGGCCGGGCATGATGCGATAAGGAATGCCGCGGGTGGGGCTTCCCGTCCCAGCCGTGTAGGGTGGGGCCCTGCCCCACCAGGCGGCGCAGGGTGGGGTAATGTGTTTCGGCGGGGCAGGGCCCCGCCCTACCTTCCTGCGATGGGCTTTTTACGTCATGGAATCAAGCGCGGCCCCGGTCACCGTGGTTGCGAGCGCGTCGAGATCGGCGGCCTTGCGCACCGTGAGCACCGCGCCCTCGGCGTCGTCGGGCGGCTCGAAACGCGTGAACTGCTCATCGAGCAACGCGCGTGTGGCGTCGGAGACGTCGCGGCCGGCGGCCTGGCGCGCGTCCAGGCGCCGCTCCAGCTCGGCGCGTTCGGCGGTGCAGTGCAGGATCACGAACGGCACGCCCAGCGCGGCTGCCAGCGCGCGCGCCGCGGCGCGTCGCCGGCGCGTCGCATAGCTGGCGTCGAGTATCGCCCTGCGGCCGGCGGCGAGGATGTCGCGCGCATGATCGAGCAGGGAAGCGTAGGTGCGGTCGGTCCATTCGGCCGTGTAGATGCCCGCCCCGTAGGCCCGCGGCCGCGCCGGTTCCAGCGGCACGCCGGCCAGTTGCTTGCGTACGACGTCGGAGCGCACCGTCACGGCGGCCAGGCGCTCGGCGGCGGCGCGCGCCACGGTGGTCTTGCCGCTGCCCGACACCCCGCAGGTGATGAGCAGCGCCGGCGCGCGCGGCGCGAGATAGCGCTCGGCAAGATCGAAATAGGCCCGCGCCTCGCCGAGGCGCTGCGCGCGCTCCGTCTCCGGTTGCGGCTCGTCGAGCAGGAAGGAGATGACCTTGCCGCGCACATAGGCGCGGTAGACCTGGTAGAAGTCGAGCAGCCGCAGGCCGGCATAATCGCCGCTGCGCTCCAGGTAGGCGTTCAGAAAGACGTTGCCGAGATCGCTCAAGGAGCGATCGTCGAGATCCATGGTGAGGAAGGCGATATCGCTGATCGCATCGCCGGCGCGCAGCGCCCGGTTGAACTCGATGCAGTCGAAGATCACCACCCGGCCGTCCATGAGGCACATGTTGCGCAGGTGCAGATCGCCGTGGCCGTCGACGATGCGGCCGGCGGCGATGCGTGCCTCGAACAGCGTGGTGTGCGCGCCGACAAACGCCTCGGCGTAATCGCGCAGGCTCGCGAACCGCCCGGCGTCGAGGCTGACACCGACGTACTTTTCGGTCTGGGCGAAGTTCTCGCGCATCGGTGCGGCGACCGCCTCGGGACGGCCGTAACGCGCGATCTCCGCGCCGTGCTCGGCGCGCGCGTGGAAACCGGCGACCTGGCGGGCGATGTCGATGACATGCTCGCGCGTCAGCCCGCCGCGCGCCGCCAGCACGTCCAGCATGCCGTCCGCCGGCATGCGCCGCATCTGCACCGCGTAGTCGATCGGGGCGCCGGCCGGACAGCCGCCGGGCAGGATGCGCGGCCGCCCGTCGACGTCACAGACCGCCACCACGCCGAGATAGATGTCCGGCGCCAGGCGGCGGTTGAGCCGCACCTCGTCCTCGCAGGCCGCGCGGCGCTTTTCCAGCGTCGAGAAGTCGACGAAACCGAGGTTCACCGGCCGTTTGAGCTTGTAGGCGTAGTCGCCGGCCGCGAATACGTCGGAGATATGGGTGTGATAACGAACGATGTCGCCGGCCGGGTGCGGGTAGGTCTCGGGCCGCGACAAGGCCGCGATCCAGCTCTCCCGGTCCGCTGAGTCGGGCGTCGCGGCGTCATCAAGGCTGGGCGTACGCGGCATGTCTGCGTCCTCGGGATGTGCGCGACGCTGCGCCAGCGTCCGGGTCATTGAATCATCCCCGGTGCCGCGGGTCAAAATACGCGCTATCATACGCGACCGGTCTTGTCGGATTTGTTCCATTCGGCGCGGCGACCGCCTTTCCCCCACTGGCAATCGGGCAGCCATGAACGACGCCACACCTTCCATCCGTTTGTCGATCGGCGGCATGAGCTGCGCCGGCTGCGTGGCGACCGTCGAGAACGCCCTGAAGAACGTGCCGGGCGTGGCCGAGGCGGCGGTGAACTTCGCCGAGCATACCGCCACGGTGCACGGGCAGGTGCCGGCCTCGGCCTTGATCCAGGCCGTGGCCGACGCCGGCTATCAGGCGGCCGAGTTGCGCGGGCGCGAGGCCGAGGCGGACAAGGAGGCCGCCGAGCAGGCACATTACCGGCGCCTCAAGCGCAAGACGCTGGTGGCGGCGCTGGTGGCGGCGCCGCTGTTCGTGGGCGAGATGCTGATGTTGTTCCCGCCCCTGTCCACGCCGGCCGGCCGGTGGTGGGGGCTCGCCGCCGGCATCGCGACGTTGGTGGTGCTGGTTTATGCGGGTGGGCACTTCTTCCGCGGCGCCTGGAAGTCTTTTCTCGCGCACAGCGCCAACATGGACACGCTGATCGCGCTCGGCACCGGCACTGCCTGGGTGTACTCCATGGCGGTGCTGGCCTTCCCGGACGCGGTGCCGAGCCTGGCGCAGCACGCCTACTTCGAGGCGGCGGCGGTGATCATCGCGCTGATCAACTTCGGCGCGGCGCTCGAGCTGCGCGCGCGCGGCAAGACCTCGGAGGCGATCAAGCGGCTCATTGGTCTCGCGCCGCGCACCGCGCGCGTGGTGCGCGACGGCCGCGAGCTCGACGTGCCGATCGAGGAAGTGGGCCTGAACGAGACCCTGCGGGTGCGGCCGGGCGAGAAGATCCCGGTCGACGGCCGCATCGTCGACGGCCGTTCCGCGATCGACGAATCGATGCTCACCGGCGAGCCGCTGCCGGTCGAGAAGGGCGTCGGCGACGAGGTGGTCGGCGGCACGCTCAACAAGACCGGCAGCTTCCTGTTCCAGGCGACGCGCGTCGGCGCCGACACCGCGCTGGCGCGCATCATCGAGATGGTGCGGCGCGCGCAGAGCTCCAAGCCCGCGATCGGCCGGCTGGCCGACAAGATCTCGGCGGTGTTCGTGCCGAGCGTGCTGCTGGTTGCGGTGTTGACTTTCCTGGTCTGGTTCAACTTCGGGCCGGCGCCGGTGGTGAGTTATGCCCTGGTCGCGACCATGACGGTGCTGATCATCGCCTGCCCGTGCGCGCTCGGGCTGGCGACGCCGATCTCCATCATGGTCGGCGTCGGCCGCGCCGCCGAGTCGGGCATCCTGATCCGCAACGGCGAGGCGCTGCAGCAGGCGGGACGGCTCACCGCCGTCGTGCTCGACAAGACCGGCACCGTCACCGAAGGCCGCCCGGCGGTGGCAACCCTGGTGCCGGCGGCGGGCTGGGACGAGGCGCGTCTGCTGGCCTACGCCGCCGGCGTCGAGGCCGGCTCCGAGCATCCGCTGGCGGCGGCCGTCGTGCAGGCCGCCGAGGCGCGCCAGATCGTTCTTGCGCCGGCGGGCGATTTCGCCGCGGTCGCCGGCCACGGCGTGCGCGCCCGGGTCGACGGCCGGGAGGTGCTGTTCGGCAACCGCAAGTGGATGGATGACAACGGCGTCGTGCTGGACGCGCTGCCGGAGCGCGCCGCCGGGCTCGCGGCGCGCGGCGAGACGCCGATGTATCTCGCGGTCGACGGCCGGGCCGCCGGCATCGTCGGCGTCGCCGACCCGGTGAAGGACGACTCGCGCGCCGCCATCGCGCGACTGCACGCCATCGGCCTGAAAGTCATCATGATCACCGGCGACAACGCCGTCACCGCGCGCGCGGTGGCCGAGCGGGTCGGCGTGGACGAGGTGCTGGCCGAGGTGCTGCCCGAGCAGAAGGCCGACCGGGTCGCCGCGCTCCAGGCGCGCGGCGAGATCGTGGGCATGGTCGGCGACGGCATCAACGACGCGCCGGCCCTGGCGCGCGCCGATGTCGGCTTCGCCATCGGCACCGGCACCGACGTGGCCATCGAGTCGGCCGCGGTCACGCTGATGCGCGGATCGCTGCACGGCGTGCCGGACGCGATCGCCATCTCCAAGGCGACGGTGCGCAACATCAAGCAGAATCTGTTCTTCGCCTTCGTCTACAACATCGTGCTCATACCGGTCGCGGCCGGCGCGCTCTACCCGGCGCTCAAGCTGATGCTCAACCCGATGCTGGCCGGCGCGGCCATGGCGATGTCCTCGGTGACGGTGGTCAGCAACGCCAACCGCCTGCGCTGGATCGGCCGGCGCCGCGACGCCGCGGAGGCACGGCCGTGAGCCTGTGGATCGTCAATCTCGCCGGCCTGCTGCTCGCCGCGGCGATCGTCTGGTGGTTCTGGCTGTCGGCGCCGCGCGCCCGGCGCGCGGCGGCCGGCGGCGTCATCGACGTGCTGGTGGACGGCGGCGTCTACACCCCGGCACGCATCGAGGTCACGGCTGCTCAGCCGGTCACGCTGCGCTTCCTGCGCAAGGATCCCAGCCCATGCGCCGAGAAGGTGCTGTTCGACGACCTCGGCGCCTCCGCCGACCTGCCGGTCGACCGGCAGGTCGAGCTCACCGTCACGCCGCCGCGCGCCGGCGAGTACGCCTTCACCTGCCAGATGAAAATGTATCGCGGCACCTTGGTGGCGCGCTGAGAAGAACCGAAACGATATTGAACGGCGCACGGCAGACGTGGCGTGCGGTCACCTGGGGTTATCGCCCGGCACGGCATGTGAAAGAAAACGACACACCACCGCGTGACGCCCTGCCGGCTTCGGTGATAGGGTAACGCAATGTCCAAGGAATACTTCATCAACGAAATCTCGCGCCGCATCTGGGACACCAAGTATCGTCACCGCGAGGCCGGCGCGATCCGCGATGCGACCATCGAGGACAGCTGGCGGCGCATCGCGCATGCGCTGGCCGCCGTCGAGCCCGCCGATCGCAGCGGCTGGGAGCAGCGCTTCTACGACGTCCTGGAGGGCTTCCGCTTCCTGCCCGGTGGGCGCATCCAGGCCGGCGCCGGCAGTGGCAACCGCGTGACGCTTTTCAACTGCTTCGTCATGGGGACGATCGAGGACTCGCTGGACGGGATCTTCGAGGCCCTCAAGGAAGGCGCGCTCACCATGCAGCAGGGCGGCGGCGTCGGTTACGATTTTTCGACCCTGCGCCCGCAGGGCGAGATCGCCCACCAGGTCGGCGTGATCGCCTCCGGACCGGTTTCGTTCATGCGCATCTGGGACAGCATGTGCGGCACGATCCTGTCGACCGGTGCGCGTCGCGGCGCGATGATGGCGACGCTGCGCTGCGACCATCCCGACATCGAGGACTTCATCGCCGTCAAGCACGACCCGCGCGAGCTGCGGCATTTCAACCTCTCGGTGCTGGTCAGCGACGCCTTCATCGAGGCGATCCGGGCCGACGCGGAATGGCCGCTGGTGTTCCCGCTGCACGCGCGCGAGCCGCGCGACGGCGGCGAGATCGTCGAGCGCGTCTGGTCGGGCGGGCTCGCGCCGCGCGCCTGCCGCGTCTACAAGCGCGTGTCGGCGCGCGCGCTGTGGGACCGCATCATGCGCGCGACCTATGACTACGCCGAGCCGGGTGTGATCTTCATCGACCGGATCAACCGCCTGAACAATCTCTGGTACGCCGAGCATATCAGCGCCACCAACCCCTGCGGCGAGATCCCGCTGCCGCCCTACGGCGCCTGCGACCTGGGCTCGATCAACCTCACGCAGTTCGTGCGCGATCCCTTCGGCCCCGGCGCGCATCTCGATCTCGACGCCGTGGCGGCGACCGCGGCGGTCGCGACGCGCATGCTCGACAACGTCACCGACGCCACGCGCTTTCCGCTCGACCGCCAGGCACAGACCGCGCGCAGCGAACGGCGCATCGGCCTGGGACTGACCGGCCTGGCCGACGCCTTCGTCATGCTCGGCATGCGCTACGGCGGGCCGGAGTCGCTGGCGTTCGGCGCCGAGGTCATGCGCCGCATCTGCCACGGCGCCTATCGCGCGTCGATCGCGCTGGCGCGCGAGAAGGGCGCGTTTCCCTTGTTCGACCGGGACAAGTACCTGGCGGGCGAGTTCATCCGTTCGCTGCCGGACGACATCCGCGACGGCATCGCGCGCGACGGCATCCGCAACAGCCACCTCACCGCGATCGCGCCGACCGGCACCATCAGCCTGCTGGCCAACAACGTGTCGAGCGGCCTGGAGCCGGTGTTCCGCCACGAGTACCAGCGCAAGCTGCGCGAGGCGGACGGCTCGCTCAGCACGCACCGCGTGAGCGACTACGCCTGCCGGCTCTACGCGGAGCGCGGCGGCCGCGGCCTGCCGCCGGCCTTCGTCGACGTCGGCGACATCGCGCCGACCGTGCACCTCGACGTGCAGGCCGCGCTGCAGCCGTTCGTCGACAACGCCATTTCCAAGACCGTCAACGTGCCGGCGGACTTTCCGTTCGCGGAGTTTCGCGCGCTCTACGATTACGCCTACGACCGCGGGCTCAAGGGCTGCACCACCTTCCGGCCGAACCCGGTGACCGGCGAAGTGCTGTCGGCGGGCGCGGCCGACACCGAGTCGGTGCACTGCTGCTCGGTCGAGCGCGAAGCCGATTGACGCGATCGCCGGCGCGACTGGCGCGAAAACCGGAAAACTGTTAATTTGCCCCTCCCACTCGACATCCAGCAAGACAGCGCCGAGCGGACGCCCGCCATGGAAATTCAGGATCCAAAAGAGTATTTGAATAAACAACTGCTTATCGGCCTGACCATCCTGGATGGGGACGAGAACGTGCTGACGCAGGTGCAGTTCGCCGGGCGCATCATCCGCGTCAACGAGCACGAGGGTATCGTCGTCGAGCGCGCCCGCGGCCAAGGCGATTTCACCCTCCCGCTCGAGCCCGCGGCCCTGAAGCCGGCGGCGCCGGGCAAGTACCGCATGCGCTCCAGCGGACGGGTCGTCGACAACCCCGATTTCCTCGCCACCTGGACGGTCAAGCTCGACGCCAGCCAGACCGTCGACGAGGTGCTGGAGCGCGGCTTCAACCGCCATCCCACGCACTGACCGGCGACCTCATCGCCGCGCCCGCCCGAGATTGCCGCGCCGGCATGCCGCGCCTGCCGGCGTCTATACTTGAACGAGTCGGGTATCGCGGTCAGGGGGGGATGATGAAGACATTGCAGCGCGTCATTGGTATTTTCCTGCTGGTCGGGTTGGGCATGATGCTGGGCGCGCTGTACTGGGCGCACAGCACGCAGCGCTTTATCGAGCGCGCCGCCGTCGCCCAGGGCACGGTCATCGAGCTGAAGCTGTCGCGTTCCAGCGACTCGAACAGTTATTTCCCGGTGGTGCGGTTTGCGACCGGGGCCGGCCAGAGCGTGACCTTCCGCTCGTCGAGCGGCAGCAATCCGCCGAGTTACCGCGTCGGCGAATCGGTGCGCGTCTACTATGACGCCGCCGATCCGCAGGAGGCGATGATCGACGGATTCTTTTCCTTGTGGGGCGGTGCGCTGATCATCGGTGTGCTCGGTACCACCTTCACCTCGGTCGGCGGCGGCGTCATTCTGTTTCAACGTGTCCGCGCACGCCGTGAGCAGCATCTGCGGCGCCGCGGCCGGCCGCTCCAGGCCAAGGTCATCGGTGTCGAACGGAATACCGGCATCCGCATCAACGGTCGCAGCCCGTGGCGCATCGCCGCGCAGTGGCAGGACCCCGCCACCGGCGCCATGCACGTCTTCCACAGCGCGAACATCTGGTACGACCCGGGCGAGCATATCGGCACCGACAGCGTGACCGTGTGGGTGGATCAGCGCGACGTCCGCAAGTACGTCATGGATACCGGCTTCCTGCCCAAGCTGGCCGGTTAGCCGCAGACTTTACAGGTCAGGCGGGTACCGCTTCCAGGTCGTGCTCCCCGGTGCCCGTGACGCACACCCGCGCGAATTCGCCGGCCGTAAGGCCGGCGGCGCCGGTGACGATCACGACGCCGTCGATCTCCGGCGCGTCGGCCGTCGAGCGCGCGATCGCCGTGCCGTCCGGCCGGATCTCGTCGACCAGCACCGTGAGCGTACGGCCGATCTTGCGAGTAAGTTTCTCCGCGCTGATCCGCGCCTGGACCTGCATGAAGCGTGCGTGGCGCTCGCGCTTGACCTCCTCGGGCACCGGATCCGGCAGGGCGTTGGCGGCCGCGCCCGCGACCGGCGAGTACTCGAAGCAGCCGACGCGGTCGAGCTCGGCGGCCTCGAGGAAATCCAGCAGCCGCGCGAAATCGTCCTCGGTCTCGCCCGGGAATCCGACGATGAAGGTGCTGCGGATCGCGAGGTCCGGGCAGAGCCCGCGCCAGGCGCGGATGCGCGCAAGCTGGTCGTCGCCGCCGGCCGGCCGCTTCATGGCCTTGAGGATGCGCGGGCTGGCGTGCTGGAAGGGGATGTCCAGGTAGGGCAGCACGCGGCCCGCGGCCATCAGCGGGATCACCTCGTCGACATGCGGGTAGGGGTAGACGTAGTGCAGCCGCACCCACGCGCCGAGCCCGCCGAGCGCGCCGACCAGTTCGGTCATGCGGGTCTTGAGGGGCCTGCCGTTCCAGAATCCGGTGCGGTACTTCACGTCGATGCCGTAGGCACTGGTGTCCTGCGAGATCACCAACAGCTCGCGGACGCCGGCCTGCACCAGGCGCTCGGCCTCCTGCATGACCTCGGTGACCGGCCGGCTCGCGAGATCGCGGCGCATCGATGGGATGATGCAGAACGTGCAGCGGTGATTGCAGCCCTCGGAGATTTTCAGATAGGCGTAGTGCCGGGGCGTCAGCTTGATGCCCTGCGGCGGCACCAGGTCGGTGTAGGGATCGTGCGGCCTGGGCAGGTGGGCGTGCACCGCCTGCATCACCTCGGCGAGCGCCTGCGGGCCGGTGACGGCCAGCACCGCCGGATGCGCCTGCTTCACGATATCGCCCTGGGCGCCCAGGCAGCCGGTGACGATCACCCGGCCGTTCTCGGCCAGCGCCTCGCCGATCGCGTCCAACGATTCCTCGACCGCCGCGTCGATGAAGCCGCAGGTGTTCACCACCACCAGGTCGGCATCGTCGTAGCGCGGCGAGATCGCGTAACCCTCGGCGCGCAACTGGGTGAGTATCCGCTCCGAGTCCACCAGCGCCTTGGGACAGCCGAGGCTCACGAAACCTATTTTGGGAAGGGAATCAGTCATGGACAAACACCGGCGGCCGCGCAGCCGTCGTCGTACGGGCGGCCATTCTATGCCGACACGCCCAGTTTCACCAGTGTGTAGGGCGGGGCCCTGCCCCGCCGAGTCGATCACCACCGTTTCACGCGCCTCAACGGTGGGGCAGGGCCCCACCCTACGTTATTCGCCGCCTAATAAGGCGTTGATGTCCGCCAGGTCGGTCTCGCTCAAGCTGCCGACGGCGTACTTGAGCTGCAGGCGGTTGACCAGATAATCGTAGCGCGCCTGCGACAGGTCGCGCTCGGTGCGGAACAGGTCGCGTTGGGCGTTCAGCACGTCGACCGCGGTGCGCACGCCGGTCTCGTAGCCGAGCAGGGTCGACTCCAGCGCCTTCTTGGTCGAGACCCGCGCCTGCTCCAGCGCCTGCACCTGGGCCGCGCCGCTGGCGACGGCCAGGTAGAACTCGCGGGTCTGGCGCACCACGTCGCGGCGCGTCTGCTCCAGGGTCTGGCGCGCCTGGTCCTCGCGCGCGACCGACTCGCGCACCGTCGATTGCGTCGCGCCGCCGGCGTACAACGGCAGCTGCAGCTGAACGCCGACCTGGTTGCTGGTCGATTCGCTGGCGAAGCCGAAGGCGCTGCCGCCCTGGTCGCTGTAGTTGTGCGAAGCGATCAGGTCGAGCGTCGGATAATGACCGCCGCGGCTGCGCGCGATCTCCTCGCGCGCGATCTCGAGACCGTACTCGCTGATCTTGAGGCGCGGGCTCTGGTCCTCGGCGGCCTCGACCCACTGCGCCATGTCCGGCGGTTCCGGCGCGCCGAGCGTGAGCCGGCGCAGCGGCGCGAGCGCCCCCGGCGGTTCGCGCACCAGCGCGAGCAGCGCCTCGCGCCGGACCTCGAGGTTGTTGGCGGCGGCGACTTCCTCGGCATTGGCCAGGTCGTAGCGGGCCCGCGCCTCGTGCACGTCGACGATGGTGGCGTTGCCGACCGCGAAGTTGCGCTCGGCGAGCTCGAGCTGGCCGGCGATCGCGGCCTTCTCCGAGCGCGCGAAGCTCAGCCGGTCCTCGGCGGCCAGCACGTCGAAGTAGGCGCGCGCCGCGCGCAGCATCAGGTCCTGGCGGGCGATCGCGAGCTCGGCGTCGGCGCGCGAGACCGCGATCCAGCCCTGCTGGTAGGCGGCGAGGTTCTGCTTGCGATACAGCGGCTGGGTGAGCTGCACGTTGTAACCGGTGTTGTCGAAGCGGCTGTCGGTGCTGCTGGTGGTGCCGGCGACGAGATCGCGCCGGGTCGTGTCCTGCTCCACCCGGCTCGTGCTGGCGCCGGCGATCACCGACGGCAGCAGCAGCGCCCGGCCCTGCGGGCCCTGCTCGACGTCGGCCCGGTGCGCGGCGCGCGCCGCCGCCCACGCCGGGTCGTGCTCCTGGGCCAGCCGGTAGATCGCCAGCAGGTCGCCGGCCGCGGCCGGCGCGGCCGCCGACAGGGCCAGCAACCCGGCGGCGCCGAGCGCGATCAATCGTTGCAGGCTCATTTCTGCTTGTCCCGGACCGCGCGCAGCGCCGCGGCGCCGGCGGTGTGGCGCGCGCGGTGCCGTTCGAGGGCGCCTTCCACCAGCGAGTAGACCGCCGGCACCACCACCAGGGTCAGCAGCGTCGAGGACACCATGCCGCCCATCACGATCAGCGCCAGCGGCCGGTTGCTCTCGACGCCGGGACCGAGCCCGATCGCGGCCGGCGCCATCGCGGCGATCACCGTGAGCGAGGTGATCAGCACCGGCCGCATGCGATGCGGGCAGGCCTCGCTCAGGGCGTCGAGGATGCCGCGCCCGCGGGCGCGGTACTGGTTGGTCAGGTCGACCAGCAGGATCGAGTTCTTCGCCACCAGGCCCATGAGCAGGATCATGCCGATCATCGAGAACAGGTTGAGCGTCTCGCCGAACACCCATAACGCCGCGACGCCGCCGACGATGGCCAGCGGCTGCGCCACCATCACCACCAGCGGCTGAATGAGCGAGTTGAACTGGCTGGCCAGCACCATGTAGATCATCACCAGCGCCAGGCCGAAGGCGAAGATCACGTACTGGCTGGTCTTGGCGAACTCCTCGGCGGCGCCGCTGAACGCGATCGCGTAGCCGGACGGCAGGATGTCGCGCGCGACCTCGCGCACCGCCTCGGTGGCGTCGCCCAGCGGCAGGTCCTCGAGGCTGCCGTAGATCGCGCCGGCGTACTGGCGGTCGCGGCGGGTGATGACCGCCGGCCCGAGGCCCTGCTCGAAGGCCACCAGGCTGTCGAGCCGCACCAGTTCGCCGTTGCGGTTCTTGACGTACAGGCGCTGGAGGTCCTCGACGCCGGTGCGCGCGCCCGGCTCGAGCTGCATGCGGATGTCGTAGCGGCGGTTGCCGTCCTTGAATTCGGCCACGTCGAGCCCGCCGGTCATGATGCCCAGCGTCTGGGCGATGTCGATGGCGGAGATGCCGAGCTGCGAGGCGCGCTCGCGGTCGACCGTGAGCCGCACCTCGGGGAGGCTCAGCTCCAGGTCCTTGTCGAGCTTGGCGACGCCCGGGATGCGCTGCAGGCGCGCCACCATCTCGTCCGACAGCCGGTCGATCTGTTCGAGGTCGGGGCCGACGATGGAGAACTGCAGCGGCTCGCTGCGCTGGCCGCTGATCACCGCGATCTGCGACACGAAGGCCTTGATGCCGGGGATCGCCCCGAGCTCGCGGCGCAGCTCGCGCATGATCTCGCTCTGCGAGCGCTCGCGCTCGCCGCGCTCCTGGAGCCGCACGAACAGGCGGCCGGAATTCACCTGGCCGACGCTGCCGAGGCCGATGACCGAGAAGTAGCTGTAGACGTCCGGGCGCCGGGCCAGCACCTGCTCGACGGCGGTGAGCTTGTCGGCGGTGTAGGCGAGGTTCGAGCCGAGCGGCGTCTGGATGCGGATCATGAAGCGGCTCTCGTCCTCCTCGGGCACGAAGTCCTTGCCGACGTCCATGAAGAACCAGGCGCTCGAGGCGACGATCAGGCTGGCGATGCCGATCACCGTCCAGCGGTTGCGCAGGCTCACGTCCAGCAGGCGCCGGTAGCCGCCCTCGAGCTTCTGGAAGGCGCGGTCGAGTCCCTGGTAAACGCGCGTGTTGCGGTTCGGCAGCTTGAGATAACGCGCGCACAGCATCGGCGTGAGCGTCAGCGACACCCACAGCGAGGCCAGCACGCCGATCACCACCACCAGCGCGAACGAGCCGAGGAAACGCCCGAGGATGCCGCTGATGAAGGCCACCGGCAGGAAGATCGACACCAGCGTGAGCGTCGAGGCCATGACCGCGAAGATCACCTGGTTGGAGCCGTTGACGGCGGCCTTCTCGACCGCCTCGTGCTCCTCCTCGCGGTGGCGGAAAATGTTCTCCAGCACCACGATGGCGTCGTCGACCACCACGCCGATCAGCAGCAGCAGCCCGAGCAGGGTGATCTTGTTGAGCGTGTAGTCGGCGAAGTACATGACCGCGAAGGTGGTCATCAGCGACACCGGGATGGCGGTGGCGATGATCAGCGTCGAGCGGCCGCTCTTGAGGAAGACATAGACCATGATCGCCGCGAACAGCGTGCCGAGCAGCAGGTGCTCGAGCAGCGCCGCGATCGACTGGCGGATGCTCACCGAGTCGTCGGAGGAATACTGGATGGTGAGTCCCGGCGGCAGGGCCGGGCGCAGCTCGCTCGCGACGCGCGCCTTGATGGCATCGACCACCGCCACGGTGTTGGCGCCGCTGGTCTTGACTATCCCCAGGCCGACCGCCGGCTGGCCGTTGTAGCGCGCCAGCTTGCGCGCGTCCTCGAGGCCGTCCTCGACGCGCGCCACGTCCTGCAAGTAAATCGGCACGCCCTGGCGGTAGGCGACCACCAGCCGCCGCATCTCGTCCAGGCGGACGAATTCGGCGTCGAACTTGATGAGGAGCTCGCGTTCGCGGCTTTCGAGGAAGCCGGCCGGCAGGACGATGTGCTCCTGGAGCAGCGCGTCGCGCACGTCCAGCGGCGACAGGCGATAGGCCGTGAGGCGGTCGTTGTCGAGCCACAGGCGGATGGTGCGCTTGATCTGGCCGCCGACCAGCACCTCGCCCACGCCATTCACGGACTCGAGGCGCGGCTTGAGCACCTCGTCGGCGTAGGTGTTGAGCTGTTGCAGGGTGCGGTCGCCCTGCAGGGCCAGCCACATCACCGCCGTGGCGCCGACCTCGACCTTGTTCACCACCGGTGGATCGGCGTCCTCCGGCAGCCGCCGGATGACGCTGTCGACCTTGGCCTTGACCTCCTGGTAGGCGACGTCCAGGTCCTTTTCCAGCTCGAACTCGATGCCGACCACCGAGGCGCCGAGCGAGGAGCTGGAGTAGATGGTCTTGACGCCCGGCACCTGGTTGGCCGCCTCCTCGACGATGTCGGTGATGTTCTTGTCGATGATCTGCGGGTCGGCGCCGGCCTGGGTGGTGACGATCGTGACGGCCGGGAATTCGATCTTGGGGAATTTGTCCACGCCGAGGCGCGCGAAGCCGATGCTGCCGAACAGGATCAGCACCAGGCTCACCATCAGGGTGAAGACATGGCGCTTGATGGAAAGCTCGGGCAGGCTCACGGGCCGCTCCCGCGGATGCTGACCCGGGCGCCGTCGGTGAGCAGCGCGGCGCCGTCGTGCGCCACTACCTCGCCGGCCTTCAGGCCGCTGACGATCTCGACCTCGCCGTCGCGGGTGACGCCGGTCGTCACTTCGCGCGCCTTGACCGTCTCGCTGTTGAGCACATAGACCACGGTGCCGGCCGGGCGCAGCACCACCGCCTGTTCCGGGATCACCACCGCGTTCTTGCGCACCTCCAGCACCACCTCGCCGCGCACGCTGCCGACCGGTCGCCAATCAGGGGTATCGACCGCGACGATCACTTCGACGCTGCGCGTCGTGCTGCTGAGCGCCGGGCGGATCCCGGTGATGCGCCCACGCGCGCGGTTGGCCTCGTCGGCGAAGGGTATGAGCGTGACCGGCTGGCCGATGCGCAGGCGACGCGCCACGTGGTCCGGGAAGGGCAGGCGGATCGAGCGCGTGCCGCGCTGCAGGCGGTTCGGGTCCAGCGCCTGGGCGAACGCCACCGAGGTCTCGGCGCCGACCGCCGATTCGACCACCGGCACGTCCTGGGTCACGGCGGTGGCGGTGGTGATGTTGGCGACCGGCTCGGGCGGTTTGTCGGCGGACTTCTCGGCGCAGCCGGCGGCGACGAGACTCAGGGCAAGCAGGGCCGGCAGGACGGGCAGGGTGCGCATTCCGGTATCCATGAAGACAGGGGTGGTTCAGCGGTCGCTGGGATTAGGATGCTTTTCCGGCGCCGGGGTTCCGGGCCCGCGCCCGGCCGGCAGGATGCCGCGCAGCAGCAGGTCCACCAGCATGCCGCTGTAGCGGCCGGGATCGTCGGCGAAATCCACCTCGCCGAAATGGCGCAGCACCGTGCGGCCCTCGAAGAAGAACACGTTGGCGCCGATCAGCAGGGTGGCGACCATGGCCGGATCGACGTCGGCGCGCAGCTCGCCGCGCTCCTGGCCGCGGCGCAGCAGCGCCACGAAGCGGCCGAAGTTCTCGCCGTAGACCTGCTCGGCCAGCTCCTGGCCGCGGCGCGCGCCGCCCTCGGAGAGGAGCTCGCGCAGCACCAGGCGCGCCACCGGCTCGTGCTCGAGCATCTTGCCGAGATGGCTGCGGGCGAACCGCTCCAGGCCCTCGGCGAGCGGCAGCTGGGTGTCGTCGAGCGCGCCGAGCTGCGCGCAGGAATCGCGGCAGGCGGCGCGCAGCACCGCGAAGTACAGGTCGTGCTTGGTGGTGAAATGGTGAAACACGTTCGCCTTGCTGACGCCGGCGCGCGCGGCGATGGCGCTCATCGAGGTCACGTCGAAGCCGGCCTCGGCGAACAGTTGTTCGGCGGCGAGGAGGATACGCTCGCGGGTGTCGACGCCCGCAGGCGCCGTATCGAGGGATGCGGTTTCCATAGATTTCGCGCGGCGACGCGGCCACACGCGGCGCGTCCATCCGGTCCTTGAAAGCGCTGAGGTTGACGGTCAACTGACCGGTCGGTCAGGCGGGCTATCCTAGCAGGGTGGGTGGACGGCGGCAATCGCCGTGAAGCCAAGTTGTAGGCGGGGTAGGCTGCAACCGCACCGGCTGCGCGTGACCGCAGCGCGGCAATCGCCGTGAAGCCAAGTTGTAGGCGGGGTAGGGTGGGGCCCTGCCCCACCATGCGGTCTAACGGTGGGGCAGGGCCCCACCCTACGCATCAGACTGTGCTCGTCGCAATGTCAGGGGGCGGGGTCAGCGGTCCTGGGCCCCGACCAGCTCGCGAATGGCGCCGATCAGCTTGGGGTCGTCCCAGTCGCGCCCGCCCACGGCGCGGAACACGGCGCGCCCGTCGCGATCGATCAGGAACGAGGTCGGCAGCGCCCGCACCGGCCAGGCATTGGTGACGGCCGAGTCGCGGTCGAGCAGAATCGGGAAGGTCAGCTCGACGCCGGTCGCGAAGCTGAATCCGAAGATGGTCTCAACGTCCTCGCCGACGTTGACCGCGAGCATCGCGAAGTCCTTGCTCTTGAGCATGTCGTAGGCGCGCTGCATGGACGGCATCTCGCGCCGGCACGGCGGGCACCAGGTCGCCCAGAAGTTCACCAGCACCACCTTGCCGCGCAGCTCGGCCAGCCGGTGCGGCCTGCCGTCCGCGTCGTTCAGCGTGAAATCCTTGGCCATGAAGTTGACGCCGGTCAGCGTCTGCGGCCCGTCCGCGGCCGGCGCCGCGAGGCTCACGGCCAGCAGCGCCAGGGCGAAGGCCCAACCCGATGAATGTAGGCGGGGCATCCTGCCCCGCCGGTCCGGGGACGGGCCGTGCGCGGCGGGGCAGGATGCCCCGCCTACAGTTTTGTGTTGCGTTGTTCGACGGCGGCTAGCGATCATCAGGCGCGCAGCGCAGGTCGCGGAGCACGGTGCGGTAAGTTCGTTCATCGGCCTTCCAGACGAGTTTGAGATTGAAGCGGTCGCCGGGTGCGCCGCCGTAGCTGTGCATGCCCTGATTCCAGTCGCCCCGCTCATAGGTATGCCGGGTCGGGAACTGCGCCCAGTGGAACGCGACCCGTGCCGGCTCCGGCACGCCGGTGCGCTTCCATTCCGCGAGCCAGTCGTCGCGCTGCGTGAGCGGGCGCTCGGTCCCGCCCTGGATCAGTCGCCAGTCGCGCAGATCGAAGGCCACCGGCCCCGGCGCGGCGTCGTTGCGCAGCAAGGTCATGAAGACGCAGGCGCCGGCGAAGCGGTTCGCCGGCGCGGCATCGAATCCGCGCGCCAGGTAAAAGGCCAGCGCCTGACCGGGGGTGATCTGCATCAGCTTGATGTAGACGCCGTGGTGGGCGGCCTCCCAGGACTCGATGCCGGTCTCCGCGTCCACGGACTGTGCGGCGTCGCGGGCCCCGGCCGGGGCGGCCAGCAGCATGAGCGCGACGCCCAGCGGCGCGGCCAAGCGCGCGCCGGCCGTCGAGCGGCGATTCGGGTCGGGGGTCATCGGCATAGATATATCCGTTCGCGCCCATGCCCGCAACCCGCGCCGCCGACCGATCGCCCTGGCCGGCGGGCAAAAAATCCCCCTCATGGGCGGAGGGGGGGCAAGAGAATGCACCATGAAGTCCCGCGGCGCGCCGCCGCGCCGGCGGTCGTTACACCAGCCGCACGATGCCCATGGCCTTTAGGATGTACTTCTCGTAGAGCGGCTCGGCCTGGCCCTTGCGGATCTTGCGCAGGAAGTACTTCTCGAACGCGATCTTCGCCCAGTGTACCCAGCGGCCCTTCTTCATCCAGCTCACGTTGCGCGGCGGCATCTGCGGCATGGCGACGAACGCGGTGCCGGTATCGCCCATGTCGGCCAGGCAGATGGCATTCCAGGTGGCAGTGGCGGTCGCGGGTTCGCCCTCCAGCTCGGCCTTGATGTTGTGCACGATGGCGGTGACCATCGTCTCGATCATGTAGCCGGTCTTGGGCGCGCCGGTCGGCACCGGCGTGGCCTCGACCGGCGGGATGGCGATGCACACCCCGGCCGAGAAGATGTTCGGATGCTGCTTGCTGCGCTGGTGCTGGTCGATCAGGACGAAGCCGCGCGGGTTGCACAGGCCCTCGACGCCGGCCACCGCGTCCACGCCCTTGAAGGCCGGCAGCATCATGGCGTAGCGGAACGCGACCTCGTGCTCCTGCACCACCTCGCCCTTGCGGTCATGCTCGGCGGCGAACAGCTTGCCGGGCTCGACGCGCGTGGTCTTGGCGTTGACGATCCACTTGATGTGATGCTGGCGCAGATTGTCCTCGAGCAGCGCCTGCGAGTTGCCGACCCCGCCCAGGCCCAGGTGGCCGATGTAGGGTTCGCTGGTGACGAAGGTCATTGGCACCTTGTGGCGCAGCTTGCGCTTGCGCAGGTCGGCGTCGAGGATGAAGGCGAATTCGTAGGCCGGGCCGAAGCAACTCGCCCCGGCGGCCGCGCCGATCACCATCGGCCCGGGATTCTTCAGGAACTCCTGGTAGCCGGCCCAGGCCTGCTCGGCGTGGTCCACGGTGCAGATCGAATGCGTGTGGCCCTTCGGCCCCAGCCCCGGGACCTCGTCGAAGGCGAGCTTCGGCCCGGTGGTGATCACCAGGTAGTCGTAGGACAGGCAGTCGCCGCCGGCCAGCATCAGGCGGTTCTGCGCCGGATCGATCTTCTCGGCCATGCGCGCGACGAAGCCGATGTTCCGCCTCGCGAGGACCTCGCGAAGCGGCACCGTGATCTGCTCGCGCGTGCGCCAGCCGACCGCCACCCAGGGGTTCGAGGGGACGAACTGGAAGTTCTCCGAGCCGTTGACGACGGTGATCTCGTGCCCGCGCCCGAGCGCCTCGCGCAGTTCGAAGGCCGCCGGCAGGCCACCGATGCCCCCGCCAAGAACGATGATACGTGCCATGCTATGTCTCCTCCGGCCGCGTCGGCGCGGCTGTAGTAATCGGACAACTCTGCGAGAGTTTGCCGCAGGGCGGCGGAGAAGGAATTGATCGGGGTCAACGGCATTGTAACGATACTGCGGCAAACCGCCGCAGACGGGGCGCGGCGCGGGGCTTCCGGCCGCGCCGATTGCGGAGACGGAAAAAGGAGTCGCCGTGACTGACTACAGGTAGCGGCCGCCGGCCGCGATCGCCGTGGTGGCCAATCCCAGTATCAGGTTCACGCCGATGAGCCGACGGACCTGCCCCAGGGCCTTCCCGCCCGCTGGCCAGTCCTGCGCCGCGACCGCGCGCTTGAGCCGCCCATAGGGCGCGAAGAACACATGCAGGAAGATCGCCATCATGGCGATGCCGATGCCCTGCATCAGATGCACATATACAGGGCTGGTGGCGAAGCCGCCGAAGCGCTGGAACAGCATCACGTAGCCGGTCAGGAGCAGCAAGCCCACCGCCGCCCACACCCAGGGAAAGAACTTCGCGAAGGTCTGTGCCCACAAGGGCAGCCGCAGCGGCGGCTCCAGCAGCGTCGCGGCGACCGGCCGCAGCGCCATATAGGCGAAGAACATCCCGCCGACCCACACCACCACCGCCAGGGTGTGCAGCGCGATCCATACCGACATGAGCATCTCCCGAGGGTTGAGCCGAAGGGCATGGGGATGGTGGCATAGCGCACCGGCGCCTTCAAGCCGCTCGGAGCCGTTGCGGGCCGGGCCCGCCGCCGTTGCTGTCATTGCGAGGCCCGCGCAGCGGGCCGTGGCAATCTCCGTGAGAGGTTCAGGGCGTTCAGGGGGATTGCCGCGGGCGCTGCGCGCCCTCGCAATGACAACGCGTCACGGGGTGACGCGCAGCTCCTTATTTTGTGTTGACGTACGCCCCATGGGTCGCCGTTCGCGGCCCCGGGGTTCAATGCCGAACGGTGAAATCCTGCGGAATTTTCCGGCGAACGCCGATTCCTAATAGATACTGGCCCATTTCGGGGCCGGTGGGCGTAGAATCCGGGCCCCGGGCGCGGCGCCGTTCCGCTCCGATCCGGATTTACCTATAATCCGCCCCCAGGCAATGTGATCATGAACATCCCGGACATCCTCCCGCTACAGCACGTCGCTTGCGACGTCGAGGCCCACAGCAAGAAGCGCGTGCTGGAACGGCTGAGCGAGCTGATCGCGGCCGGTCAGGACCGCCTCTCGGCCTCCGAGGTCTTCGATATCCTGCTCGCGCGCGAGCGCCTCGGCGGGACCGGGATCGGCCACGGCGTGGCGATCCCGCACGGCCGGCTCAAGGGTGGCGGCCCCACCCTCGGCGCCTTCGTCAAGCTCAACTCCGGAATCGATTTCGACGCCCCCGACCGCGAGCCGGTCGATCTGCTGTTCGCGCTGCTGGTGCCGGAGGCCGCCACCGCGGACCACCTGCGCACGCTGGCGCAGCTGGCGGCGATGTTCAGCGACGCGGCGATGCGCGACAAGCTGCGCGCGGCGGCCGGCGCGGCGGACCTGCATCGCTTGATCACGGAGTGGCTGGCCGCGCATTGACCGCCCGTGCCGGGCGGCCGCTCACAGGAAGGTGATCGCCACCTGGAACAATCGCTCGACGTCGACGACGTGGCGCTTGTCGGCCAGGAACAGGATGACGTGGTCCTCCGGCTCGATCACGGTGTCGTGGTGCGGGAAGACCAGGCCGTCGCCGCGCGCCAGCGCGCCGATGATCGTGCCCTCCGGCAGCGCCAGCTCGTCGATGCGGCGCCCGACGACCCGCGAGGTGTTGCGGTCGCCGTGGGCGATGACCTCGATGGCCTCGGCGGCGCCGCGCCGCAGCGAGTGCACCGCCACCACGTCGCCGCGCCGCACATGGGCCAGCAGCGCCCCGATCGTGACCTGGGCGGGCGACACCGCGATATCGACCGCGCCGCCCTGGGCGAGATCGACGTAGCTCAGCCGGTTGATGATCGACACCACCTTGCGCGCGCCCAGGCGCTTGGCCAGCATGGCGGACAGGATGTTCGCCTCGTCGTCGTTGGTCACGGCGCAGAAGATGTCGGTGTCCTCGATGTTCTCCTGCGTCAGCAGATCGGCATCCGCCGCGTCGCCCTGCAGCACGATGGTCCGGTTCAGGGACTCGGCGAGATAGCGGCTGCGTTTGGGATCGCGCTCGATGACCTTGACCTGAAAGTCCCCCTCGATGAGCTCGGCCAGGCGTTTGCCGATGTTGCCGCCGCCGGCGATGATGACCTTGCGGTTGGGCTTGTCGGAGCGGCGGAACGCGGCCGCCACCGCCGGGATGTCGCGGCGCGCGGCCAGGAAGAACACCTCGTCGTCGGCCTCGATGACCGTGCGCCCCTCGGGGACGATGGCGCGGTCGCGGCGGAAGATGGCGACCACGCGCGTCTCGACCTTCGGGATGCGCTGGGTCAGGGAACGCAGTTCGTGGCCGACCAGCGGCCCGCCGTAATAGGCGCGCACCGCCACCAGCTGGGCGCGGCCGCCGGCGAAGTCGAGGATCTGCAGCACGCCCGGGTGCTCGATCAGGTGCCGGATGAAGTTGGTCACCAGCTGCTCGGGGCTGATGAGGAAATCGATCGGCACCGCCTTGGGCGAGAACAGCTCGGGGTGCGTCAGATAGTCCGGCGAGCGGATCCGCGCCAGGCGCGTGGGCGTGTGGAACAGGGAATGCGCGACCTGGCAGGCGACCATGTTGGTCTCGTCGCTGTTGGTGACCGCCAGCACCAGGTCGGCGTCCTCGATGCCGGCCTCCTGCAGCACCTCGGGGTGCGCGGCATGGCCGACCACGGTGCGGATGTCGACCCGCTCCTGCAGTATCTTCAGGAGCTCCGGCTGCTGGTCGACGACGGTGACGTCGTTGGCCTCGCTGGCGAGGCTTTGCGCGACGGTGCTGCCGACCTGGCCGGCGCCGAGTATGATGATTTTCATAGTGACTCCAAGTGGCCTGACTGCCCGGGCTCAATGCCGCCAGTAGCTCGGCAGGAACAGGATCAATAGGGTGAACACTTCCAACCGCCCGACCAGCATGCCGAACACCCCCAGCCACCTGATCACCGGATCGGTGGCCGCAAAAGTGACGGCGACCTCGCCGAGCCCCGGGCCGAGCAGGTTGAGGGTGGCGGTCACGGCGCCGAAGGCCGATTCGAAATCGAGGCCCGCGGCCATCATCGCGACGGTGAGCAGCAGCGCGGTCACGACGTACAGCACGTAGAATCCCCAAACGGAAAACAGCACGTCCTCCGACACCGGCCGCTTGCCGAGCTTGATGACCGACACCGCGCGCGGATGGGCGAGCTGGAACAACTGCCGCAAGCCCAGCTTGGCGAGCAGCAGGATGCGCAGGACCTTGATCCCGCCCGCGGTCGAGCCGGCGCAGCCGCCGGTGAACGACAGGATGACCATGATCAGCGGAATGTGCAGCGGCCACTCGGCGAAGTTCGCCGTGCCGAAGCCGGTGCTGGTGAATACCGACGCCACCTGGAAGGCTGCGTAGCGCAGCGACTCCCAGCTCCCCGCGTAGGCACCGGCCCAATAGAGGCTCGCCGCCACGAACAGCGTGGCGAACACGAAGATTATTCCATAGCCGCGCACCTCGGGATCGTTCGCATAAGGGCGCGCGCTCAGCCGGCGCCAGGCGAGGAAGTGGATGGCGAAATTCACGCCGCCGGCCAGCATGAAGACGATGGCGATGCTCTCGATCACCGGGCTGTCGAAGTGGCCGATGCTGGCGTCGTGGGTCGAGAAGCCGCCGGTGGCGACGGTGGAGAACGCATGCCCGACCGCGTCGAAGGCGCTCATTCCGGCGATCCAGTAGGCCAGGGCGCAGGTGACCGTCAGGCTGAGATAGATGATCCACAGGGCGCGCGCCGTTTCGGCGATGCGCGGCGTCAGCTTCTCCTGCTTGGCCACGCCCGACGACTCCGCCCGGTAGAGCTGCATGCCGCCCACGCCCAGCAGCGGCAGGATGGCGACCGCCAGCACGATGATGCCCATGCCGCCCAGCCACTGGAGCTGCTGGCGGTGGTAGAGCATGGACGCGGGCAACTGGTCCAGCCCGACGATCACCGTCGCGCCGGTGGTGGTGAACCCGGACACCGATTCGAAGACGGCGTCGGTCAAATCCAGGTGCAGCCCGAGAATGAACGGCAGCGCGCCGGCCAGGCTCAGCAGCACCCAGAACAGCGTGACCATGAGGAAGCCGTCGCGCACCGACAGCTCGCTGCGCTGGCTGGCGTTGGGCACCCACAACACCAGGCCGGCCGCGGCGGCGATGAGCAGGGACAGCCCGAAGATCCGCGCCTGGCCGTCGCCGTACAGGAATGCGATGCCGATCGAGGGCAGGAAGCTCAGGCTGAATAGCATCAGCAGGATGCCGAACAACCGAATTATCGCGCGCCAATGCATACGATCTGCGGTCTCCCTATTTGTTGTAGGCGGGGCATCCCGCCCCGCCGGTTGACCTTATATAGCAACTCGTCGACTCCGCCCGGCCCGCCCTGGATGGGCGGCAGTATGGACCAAGTGGCGCATGGGATTCCAGTTTTTGCCGCCCGGGGAATCCATGTGCCGGGGCCGCGACCGGTCGGCATTCGCCGGGTCAATCCCAATTGACCGCCGTCAAATAGAAATCGCGAGGACGGTGGTCGAATGGAGCTATCCGGTGACCCGCCGCGGCGTCGCGGCGGGAGCCGAGATGGCAGGGTGCTATCGGCCACGGCACGGAATGCCACGAGTATCCGGGGCTGGACTCAGCCATGCCACAGAAAGAACCCGATGCGTTACCGTCGCACGCGCTGCTGGAGCAGGTGCTGGAAATCCTGCCGGTGGGCGTGTGGATCATGGATCGCAGCGGCCGGATCGTGCAGGGCAATGCCGCCGGCCACAAGATCTGGGCCGGGGCGCGCTACGTCGGCACCGATCAGTTCGGCGAGTACAAGGGTTGGTGGCGCCGCACCGGCAAACCCATCGAGCCCGGCGAGTGGGCCGCGGCGCGGGCCATCAGCCAGGGCGAGACCAGCCTCAACGAGGAAATCGAGATCGAGTGCTTCGACGGGACGCACAAGATCATCCTGAATTCCGCACTGCCGATCCGCAACGCCGCCGGCGAGGTGATCGGCGGTATCATCGTGAACCTGGACATCACCGACCGGATCGCGCTCGAGGAGCAGCTGCGCACCGCCGCCGACACCGACGATCTGACCCGCGTCCACAGCCGGCGCCACTTCTACGAGCTGTTGCACGAGGAGATGCGGCGCGCCGCCCGTTACCACCGGCCGCTGGCGCTGATCATGTTCGACGTCGACCGGTTCAAGCTGATCAACGACGCCCACGGCCACATGACCGGCGACAAGGTGCTGGCCTTCCTGATCGACGTGGTGCGCGGCCAGAACCGCGAGAGCGAGCACCTGGCCCGCTTCGGCGGCGACGAGTTCATGCTGCTGCTCCCGGAAACCCGCCTCGACGAAGCGCTGCGCACCGCCGAGCGCTTGCGCGACTCGTTGGCCCATCACCCGTACGGCGCGCTCGGTCCGGTGGCCTGCAGTTTCGGTGTGGGCGAATACCACCCGGGCGAGGCGGCCGACGACCTGATCCGGCGTGCCGACCAGGCCCTGTACGCCGCCAAGGCCGCGGGCCGCGACCGCGTGGCGGGGTTGTGACCGCACTGATCCTAGACTGCACCAAATCTGGTGTCTCGCGGGCGGACACGACCGGCTGTTGGACAGCCGGCGCGTGGCGTCCGATGTCTCACGACGTATACTTGGCGCCGGGAACCTTGAACAGCATTCTGAAACAAGCCGGGCTGAAAAAGTGAGGGCTTAAGGTATGCGCTATGCGATCGTGATCGAGCAGGCCGACGGCAATTTCTCCGCCTATGTTCCCGACCTTCCCGGATGCGTCGCCACCGGTTCGACGGTCGAACAGGTCGAAGCCGCCATCCGGCGCGCCATCGAATTCCACCTCGCCGGCCTGCGCGCGGACGGCGCCCCGATTCCGCCTCCCTCCAGTCGTGTCGACTATGTCGAGGTCGCGGCCTGAGGCTTTCGCACAGGTGGGGTCGGCACCAGACGGGAACCTATCATATCGGCCTTAGCGTTTTCCGCGATTGAAGGCTGGCTGCAATATGACCCCGATCCCAATGACACTACCTTAACCATCCCCCCTTTGAAAAAGGGGGGTGAGGGGGGATTTTCATAGGCAGGCGGTGATCGGAACACCGCCGTCGACGCCGCGTGCGCGGCGCCAGGGATGACAAATCCCCCCGGCCTCACGGCCGGCCCCCTTTTCCAAAGGGGGCGAGGCTGGGCCGTGCCGGCGCAATGGCGTGGGAGCCTGGGCTTAAGGTAAGTGCCATTGGACCCCGATCTCTTTTCGTATTAAAGCCTGCCTTTAACATGGACCCAAACGGCTTTCATGGCAAAGTCTGGCCTGAGTTCCACCTTCGGGTTGGCTATCGGAACTCCGCGCCGATCCGATCCGTACGCACCGCCCCGGCCTCGGCGTCAAAACTCATCCAGATGTACACCGGCCGGCCGACGATATCGGCCGCCGGGAGCGGCCCACAGTAGCGACTGTCGTTGCTGCGGTCGCGGTTGTCCCCCATCACGAAGTAGTGCCCATCCGGCACCGTGAACTCCAGCGGCGGGTGGTTGGCCGCGCCGGTGTGCTGGATCAGGTGAACCGAGTCGTCGAGCCGTTCTTCGTAGACCGACGCCGAGAATGCCCTGCCGCCCGGGTCTCGATACGTCGTCTCGTGCAGGAACTTGCGTTCGACTTCGACCCCGTTGAGGTATAGCCGCTGCTCACGGTACGCCAGATGGTCCCCCGGCAGGCCGACGATGCGCTTCATGTACGTAACCGAGCGTTCACCGGGAAATCGGAACACCACCAGATCCCCGCGCCGCGGCCGGTTGCGGTCGTCGATCCGCGCCCCGTCGGTGAGCGCCACGCCCCACGCACCGTAATGGCCGTACGGCCACTTGTAGGCGAGGAAAAAGTCGCCGGTGTGGAACGTCGGCATCATCGATGCCGACGGGAAGCGGTACGGCTCGAAGAAGAACGCGCGCTGTCCGAACACCACCAGTACGACCCCGACGTATACCCCCGCCAGGACGTACCAGCGGCTATACCAGGGCCCGTGAAACGCCTGCCGGTGATGCCGCGCGATGCGGTAGGCATCGACCATGCCCACCAGCGTGATTACGTAGAGCACGACATAAAAGGCCGCCACACTCCACCGCCACCCGTACACCGCGCCATAGCCGGCGGCCGCGACCAGGATCAGGGTGGCGCCGAGGTAGGCGAACGCGCGCCGGCCGCGACCGACGTAGAGCATGGCGAGGAAGGTCGAGAAGTATCCAATCACGGCGGCCAGCCAGGGGCGGCGGGTTCTGATTTTCATCGAAGGGTCTCCCGTGTTCTGTCGACTCGTGCTCAGCGATCTTCTCTCCCGCCTTCCGCACCCGGCCCGTTCAGCCGCCGCCGGTTGAGCCAATAACCGGCGAGCACCACGCCGACGAGGAAGCCGATCAGCAGCACCGACGCCCACGGCGCGAGTGCGACCATTTTGGCGTGCAGGCCGTGAATCAGGTAGGCCCAGCCCAGAATGGCGATCAAGGTGCCGGACAGCACCGCCGCGAGCGTGGCGAACGCGCCGAGGCCAATCAGATAGCCGATGGCGCTGCCGACCACCGGCCCGGTCATCCAGAACGGAAACCACACGAACAGGAACAGGCCGATGACGCCGTAACGGCGGACTTTGTCCTTGTGCCGCTCCGCGGCGCGGTGCGCGCGTTGGAGGAACCCCTGGATCGACGGGAACACCACCAGCCGGTTGAGGCTGAAGACGAACAGCGGATAGAACAGCAGCACCAAGGTGGTCTCGCACACCATGGTGACCGCGATCACCACAGCGTGACCGTAATCGCCGGCATAGCCCACGGACAGCGACACGATGCGACCGAAGACGAGGTTGGCAAACGCCATCCCGCCGATCCCGCGCGCCAGCTCCGGCGACCACAGCGCGATGAGCCCCATCGCCAGAAGCCCCGCCGCCGGGAGGGCGACGCCGAGGCCGAGTATCCTGCCCTCGGTGGTGCGGAACAGGCGGCGCCAGATTCGCAGGCGCTGCCCGGTAATCGGGTCTCCGGTATCGGGGGTCATGGCGGGGATTGTTCAATGATGGTCATTGCTTGATCTTAATAAGCTTCTGAAGCTCTCCCAAGAGCTTTCGCTTTTTGACCGTCGACAGCTTGCCCAGCAACAGGACGACTTCGGCGACCATGTCATCGTCGCAGTAGAGATATGGCGTCGGGACCTTCAGCACCCTCGCCAAGCGTTGTGCCGTCGCGTAATCCGGCGCGTGTTTGCCTCTTTCGTATTGGTTGATCCGGGGGCTGGAGGAAAAGGCGTCGATACCGGCGGTGATCCCGAGTTGCTTCTGAGACAGACCGGCCCGGGTGCGAGCCTCCCTGAGTCGTTTCGCGAATGTCGATGTGTCGCCCATCTTGGCAGTGGTGCTCCTTGGGTCCGTCACTTCGGTGTCGAAGGGCCATCCGCAACACAACGCGGATATTGTGCCATCAAATCTGCTGCATTGCAGAATTGCTAAGATGTTCTGAGAGTTTGGTTTGACGCGATACTAAGGAATCGTTAGTATGGTGCATGCAGCCAATCGAACGGACTCGTGCGGTGCCCACGGCGTATGTGGAAACTGCCAGTCACCTGTCAGGGAGAGACCCATGCTCATGCTTACCCGCAAACCCGGCCAACGGCTATTGATCGAGCCGGCACCGGACCTGCCGCCGGAGACAACCGTGGCGGAACTGTTCGGCGGTAGACCCATTCATATCGTCGTGAGCAAAATCGACGGCCGCCAGGTGTGCCTGGGCATCGAGGCGCCAGCCAGCCTGACCGTGTGGCGCGAGGAGCTGGGCACATGCCCGCAACGCAAGGCGGGCAGGCAACCCTGAAGCGCGTCGCAGTCAACCCCCAAGCGTCGACTTTCTGCCTTTTTCGTCCCAATACCGCCCACAATTCCACACCACCGCGCCCGCCCACCCACGACCTGGACACGTTCCGACGACCGCGCTGCCCACCCCCCGCCACCCAAAGCCCACGCGCAGCGCGCCGTAACCGGCGGATATGGCAATGAATTTACCCCCAATGCCGGCCGCGGGCCGATCGGCCCGCGGCCGCCTCTACACGGAAGCGAGGCGCCGTCTCCGTACCTTGATCGGGGGTATGTGCTAGTTTTTTCTGTAAAACATAATCCGACATACACAGAATTCTGTATAACACCGTAAAAGGCAGAATTCTGTCTAATACACTGTTATGCGTAAAACGACCTTGCCCTGTTCGCCTGTACCGACAGGCCAGAACTGAAACAAGCCGACACAAAGAATCGGCTTCGAGAACAGCCGCAGTCAGGTACGGGAGGCCTGAAAGCACCGTGCCTGGCGGTAGCGTGGAAAAACCAAAACGCTCAGGTCTTGGGGTTCATCATGGCACCGTGCCCACAGTGCAAATCTTCGCATAACAAGCCGTTCGTGCCGACGCCGGCGACAGCGGTTTGTTTCCTGGTGGGGCCGGGGCGGCGCGGCACAACTAATCGTTAGAGCGCACATGAAGCTGGTGCACGAATTATGGAAAGATGAAAGTGACGGAGAATTCACTTTCTGCCTTGCCGGACCTGCCGGCGATGGTGCAAGAGCACTACTTGAGGGAAAGGCGGAACTGGTGTGGTCATGCGAAGCCGAATCGCACTTTGAAGCAATGACAAAGTATTACGCCTATCAAGGGTGGGGACAGTACACCACGGAATTTGAGCAAGATCACTGGCCATACGTTAACGACCTGGGCAAAACGAGAAAACCAAATGTGCGGTAATTTGGAACAGCGCTCTAACACATCGCTCGTACCGACGCCCGGGACAGCGCACAGTCTTTCCTGTTGTGTCCGGGCCGGGCGCGGCACAGCTCTGCGTTAGGGCTCAAGAATGACAGCGCTCGAAAACTTCACAAGGATCACGGTGACCGTGGTTCAAGAAGACGGCCTTAATGGGTACCTGCCAACCGTCATGATTCCGGCCACAAAGGACATTCGTACCATTGAAGGAATACCAGAAGATGTAGATCATCGTGAGGCAATTCAGAACTACATCATTCGCAATGGTTTCAATAAAGGCGAGTTCTTCTTTGGAGTGCAAACGGGCAAGAATGAAATAACAACCGGTCACTTCACCGCCAAAGGAACGTCGTTCATGAAAATACAGGAAACGGAATCTGGTTGTGTGGTCAACCCTTTGGCATCCTGCCACTGGTGGCACATTGCGCCCTAACATCGCGTTCGAGGCCGACGCGGTGAAACAGCGCGCCGTTTCCTGCTGTGTATGTGCCCCGCGCGGCTCAACGCGGCGTTGGGTCGCATAATCGACGGGGTTGACTTCTGAAACTATTATTACTACTATTTCTCCTCTAATGTTTAAGGAGAGATAGTCATGGTTATGGTAGATGTGGATTTTGAAGTTTTTAAAGAGCTAACCGTCCGGCGTCGTTCAGAGACGATGACTGAAAACGAAGTAATTCGCGAGGTTCTTGGCCTTTCGAAACCAGCAAATCATTCCAAAGCCGCGATCCTGTCAAATAGTGGCGGTACGCCCTGGGTTTCTAAAGGTATCGTTTTTCCTCACGGCACAGAGTTCCGGGCAACCTATAAAGGTCAACAACACATGGGCGCGGTTCAAAATGGTGCCTTAGTGTTGAACGGCAAACGTTTCTCTTCTCCGTCTGCCGCTGCGGTCGCAATCACAAGCAGTCCGGTAAACGGATGGATGTTTTGGGAATGCTTGCTACCCGGAACTACTAAATGGAAAACAATCGCAGACCTTCGGAAATAATGCTGCCCAACTATACCTTCAAGCGGACGCGCCAAACGACGGCGCGCCGCTTAAGGTGGCGTTAGGCATCGGAGACAACATGCGCCCCAAGATTTTCGACCTTCTGTTTAAGGACGACCGCATGTTTGTCCTTGAGGTATACCCGGTAACAACGCGAAGCCTGACATCAAGTGCTCCAGAAAAACAGGAATGGGCTGTAATCACTCGTCGGAATGTTCCTGGCTATCCGCCGCACAGATCGGATACCTTTTCAACTAAGGCAGAGGCTATCGAATACTATAAGAAGGTCGTTGTTGAGACGCCCCGGGTCAGTCTCGGAAACAAATCACCAGTTCCTCCTCCGGCCCTTGATACATATAAATCGTGGCTGATTGCGGAGAATCTTTATGATCCACTTCTTAACCCAGATGCCCCGGTTAAACCCGATGCCTAACTTCGCGTTCGAGGCCGACGCGGTGAGACAGCACATCGTTTCCTGTTATAACCGTGACCCGCGCGGCTCAGCGCGGCGTTATGCCGAAAAGGAACAACAGCAGTGAAGACAACGAAATACTTCCAGGTGACCCGGGTTAGGCCGGATCGAGAGATAATCAAGGACGAATGGATTCAGCACGTTGTCCGATTCCCTGAAAAAGAGCACATACAGGCAGATGGTCGAATAAGGCGATGGGCTAGAATTGAAGAAATGGGAAACCGGTACCTGCGCGTGATCGTGTTACCGGATGGAGAAACCGTACACAATGCGTTTTTTGACAGAGGGTACAAGCCATGAAAGTTAGTTACTTCGAGGACACCGACACGCTATATATTGAGTTCCGCGCTAGTGGCATAGCGGAATCCAAAGATCTTGATGAAAACACCATTCTTGATGTCGACGCAAAGGGCAACGTCTGTGCAATTACGTTCGAGCATGCAAGTCAGCGAACCGACGTAAGTCACCTTATTGTTGAAGGCATTGCGGCATAACCATCCCATCCAGCCGACGCCAAGAAGCGGCGCGGCTGATGGGCGTCGTTGGGTGTCTTAGAAACCAAAGGAACAATACATGGATCTCCCCGCTCGTCACCTCCTGTTCCATGCCGCCGTGATACTGCTTATCGGGCTCTTTGCCGGTATCCCGTATGGGAAGGCAATCCTTGGCAAGAAACCGGAATCTCTGGTTCACGCTTGGCGGATCGCGCATGGCGCATTGGCGCTGGGAGCCGCGCTTATGGTCGCTTTGGCGGCGGTGGTTTCCTCGTTGCAGGTCTCGCTCCTAACAAAGCAAGCCTTGTCCGTCTCGTTTATCGTTTCCGGTTATGGCTTTGCTTTTGCCCTCATCGTCGGGCCCCTTGTCGGCGCGCGCGGCCTTAGCTCCGATGGCCCTATTTCGGCGAAGGCCGTCTATGTTGGAAACATCGTTGGTGTTGTTGGTTCGCTGGCTGGCTCGTTTGTGTTGCTTTATGCTGCGTTCGTGTCCCTGTAAGCGCAAGACACCCAACAACCGGCTCGTGCGGACACCGGAGACAGCGCACCGTGTTTCCTGACACTTCATTGGCCGGCGCCGCACATCCGGAACGTTGGGCGTCATGGAGAGCAACTCTGTGAGTAGAGAGACTAAGATGAGGCGAGTGGCAGTCTTTGGCAATGCTGGCGGTGGCAAATCTACGCTTGCTCGGCAGCTTGCTGAGATCACCCGCTTGCCGTTGCACTCACTCGACACCATCAAGTACAAGTCTGGTGGTGGGGAGGTGCCTCACGACGAGTACCTACAGCTTCACTCTGAGCTGCTGCGCGGAGACGAGTGGATCATCGACGGGTTCGGCTGCGTGCGGTCGGCTTGGGAGCGCTTTGCGGTTGCTGACACATTGATCTATGTCGACCTACCGCTCTTCACACATTATGTGTGGGTGACGAAGCGCCTCGTAAAAGGCCTAGTCGTAACGCCAGAGGGGTGGCCAGAAAACAGCCCCATGTGGAGCAGCACCGTCAACAGCTATCGGGTTCTTCGTCTCTGTCATAAAAAACTGACACCGAGGTACCGCCAGCTTGTCGCAGAACAGGCCACTCACAAGCGAGTACATCACCTGAGATCGCCAAAGGCCATGAAGACTTTTGTCAGAGCTGTTATCGATGAGTATTCCGGTATTCCGTGAAATGACGCCCAACCATCGCATGCAGCCGACGTATTTGCCTCCGCTTCGCTGCGGCAAATCCGCGGCTGATGCGGGTCGTTATACCCCAACATGAAGGTCGACAAATTCGGTAGAACCGTGTTGCACCATGTGGCAGTGGACCTGCCGAGGGAAAAGCATTCTCGGGAGATTGCGCGGCTCATATCCGAAGGGTACGATCCAAATCAGAAAGACAAAAACGGGTGGACCCCGCTACATTTTGCGGCACAAGAGTGTTCTCTGGATGCCGTTCAGGCTTTGTTGGCCCACGGGGCTAATATTGATGCCCAAGACTCAAACGGAAATACGCCTTTATCTGAAGCTGTATTCCGCTACACGGGTGATGGGGGTGTTGTTCTCGCGTTGCTCAAGGCTGGTGCCGATCCGGAGAAGGAGAATGCCCATGGTGCGTCACCCCGCAGCCTGGCCGACACCATTGCCAACTATGACGTTAGGAAGTTCTTCAAATGAAGTTGGGGTATAACTACTGGTTCGTGCGGACGCCGTGGGACAGCGGGCCGTTTCCTGAAACCACTGTGGCCGGCGCCGCACAACCAGGCCGTTATAAGCCATATCGCCCATTGTGCCTGATGGTAAACCAGTTTGCCATATGTCTCCTGCCAACGATCTATGGGAGAACACTATGTGGAGCAAAACTTACAGCAAGACCGTGAAGGGCCTGAAAGCCAGACAAGTGTGGAAAGTGTGGGCGGATGTAAATCAATGGCACACGTGGCAAGACGATATCGAATATGCAACACTGGACGGCGAATTCAAGAAAGGCAATAGCTTTCGCTTTAAGCCAAAAGGCGGCCCCCAATTTAACATCGAACTCACACGGGTGGAGCCCAATACTGTTTTCGTTGATTTAACCAAGTTTCCTCTGGCAAAAATGTACGACTCACATGAACTCATTGAACGTGGCAATGATCTGGAGATAAAGACAACAATTAGTATTGAAGGCCCTTTGTCCTTTCTGTGGCGGAAGATCGTTGCAGAAAGTGTTGCGAACGGAATAAAAGAGCAAACAGAAAGGCTGATCGAAAAGGCAATAAATGCCTGAATCCTCACCCTTCAAGTACGACAAGGCAGACGAAAGTGCGGGCTTCCTGCTGTGGAAGATCACGGCGTTGTGGCAGAGAAAACTATCCGAAGTGCTGGGCGAGTTCGGAATCACTCAAACACAATATGCCATGCTCGCTTCGTTAAGGTGGTTTGAAGAACAAAGGGAACCGACAACACAGGCTCATTTGGTCGAGCATGCGAAAATCGACAAAATGACGGTTTCAAAGGCGATACGAAAACTCGAAGAAGATGGCTTCGTTTTGAGAGAGCAATCATCCTTCGACAGTCGAGCAACAAATGTTCGATTTACAGCACAAGGAAGAAGAGTGATTCAAAAAGCCATTGTGGCCATCGAGAATGCTGATGAGGAGTTCTTTTCCTGCTCAACTGAAAAACAGCTAGAGACATACAAGTCTTTAACGTCATCGGTCATAGAGAACAATGACTTATAACACGGCGCTCAACCTGACTCGCTACGTCGGCGCTTCACGCCTCGTAGCTCGCAGGTTAGCTTTGCGCTATGTTTCCAAGGTGGCTCCGGCCGCCGATACGAAAACAGAGGACGTTAAATGCGCACACTCATAATCATATTCGGCGGCTTCGTTCTGTGGGGGGCTAGTCTTGGTGTTGCACGTCTTCTTGGCGGTTCCTCGGCGTTGTCGACATGGACGCCAACCGTCGTATTTGCAGTCCTCTGGTTTGCGCTGGCCGCCGCGAACATGTGGGTAGGCGTTGCACGGGCCGGCTACTCCTTCAGGGAAGAATTGCCCATCTTTCTGTTGATCTTCCTGCTTCCTGTCGCGGTCGCTGTCTTCGTCAAGTGGAAAGTCCTCTGAACGGGGGGCAGTCAGTTATGGGCAAGAACCGAATGGAGGCGTTCTTTGATGGCGTGGTCGCCATCATTATTACCATCATGGTGTTGGAAATGAAGGTGCCACACGGTGACAGCATCGGAACGTTGTCTCCCTTGATTCCGGTGTTGTTGAGTTACGTTCTCAGCTTCCTGTACCTCGGCATCTATTGGAACAACCATCATCACATGATGCACGCCTGCCATAGAGCAACAGGCTCGATGCTATGGGCGAATCTGCATCTTCTCTTTTGGCTGTCGCTTATCCCGTTCACAACGGGTTGGATGGGAGAAAACCACTTTGCGACACTGCCGGTGGCTGCTTATGGCTTGGTGCTGCTAATGGCCGCGATCGCGTACTGGATACTGCAGCAACGAATTATCGCCTCCCAAGGGGAAGGCTCGGTCCTGAAAAAGGCCATCGGCAACGACTGGAAAGGCAAGCTCTCTCCGGTTCTCTATGTCGTCGCAATCATTTTAGCGTTTCTGTCGCCGTGGATATCGGTCGCGATCTACGTCTTCGTGGCGCTCATGTGGGTCGTTCCAGATAGACGCATTGAGCGCGTCCTCACCGAAGAGGAAACATAACAGTCCATTCGGTGCTGGGAGAAATCCTAACCTTTCGCCAGGTGCGCAGCCATGGTCTTGTGCCGGCGATGGGAGCACCTCCACTGAAAGAACGGCATATCAGAATTCTTTGGGCTAGCTGGCACATGGCTACCGTATTTGGGTGGGCGTTCGGCGTAGTTCTGCTGCGCCTCGCTACTCTAACTGCCGAACACTCGCTTTGGGCGATTGTCGAGAACGCGATCGTTTTCGCATTTCTAGGCGGTTCGTTTCTTGTGCTAATCGGAACTCAGGGCAGACACCCGGGGATGAGAAGAATCTTGTAGTTACACATGTTCAATCACACTAAGGAGATAAGACCATGAAAAATATTTACTGGGTCTCGCGTTTATTATGGTTGGGCTTACGTTGTCAGCGTGCGGAGGGGTCCATAGTGTGGTTTCAAAACAGCCAAACGGTATCGACGGAATCAGGGCAGTAACAATAGCGCCGGTCGAGGTAGTATCAAAAGAACAAAATGTCGATGCCCTGTCGCTCAACACGCAGTGGAAGAAAATGGCTGAAGATGAACTGCAAACGTTGTTCGCCAGTAAAAAGATTTCTACCTCCCCTAATTCTCAGTCAACCGTGGTGTGCCGTATCAATGTGGTATACGGCAACCGCGCGCTCCGCTATTGGGTGGGTTTTGGAGCAGGTTCAGGGAGCCTCACGGTTACCCTT
>DASWHF010000048.1:0-1660 GCA_036393295.1 Acidiferrobacterales bacterium | reverse complement strand
CGAGATCGATTATCTGGTGGAGAATTTCAAGCGCATCCAGCGCAATCCCACCGACGTCGAGCTCATGATGTTCGCGCAGGCCAATTCCGAGCACTGCCGGCACAAGATTTTCAACGCCGACTGGATCATCGACGGCAAGCCACAGACCGATTCGCTGTTCGGCATGATCCGCAAGACCCACGCCGCCAATCCCAAGGGCACGCTCAGCGCCTACGAGGACAACGCCGCGGTCATCGAGGGCGGGCGCATCGGGCGCTTCTTTCCCGAACCGGGCACCGGCGTTTACGCCTATCACGAGGACGACACCCATATCCTCATGAAGGTCGAGACCCACAATCACCCGACCGCGATCTCGCCGTTCCCGGGCGCGGCCACCGGCTCCGGCGGCGAAATCCGCGACGAGGGCGCGACCGGTAGCGGCGCCAAGCCCAAGGCCGGGATTACCGGATTCTCCGTGTCGAACCTGCGCATTCCCGGCGCGGAACAGCCGTGGGAGCAGGATTATGGCAAGCCCGACCGCATCGTGAGTGCGCTCGCGATCATGCTCGAAGGGCCGATCGGCGGCGCTTCCTTCAATAATGAATTCGGCCGCCCCAACATCGGCGGCTATTTCCGCAGCTTCGAGCTGGAAGTGGACGGCGAGGTGCGCGGTTACCACAAGCCGATCATGCTCGCCGGCGGCCTCGGCAACATCCGCGCGCAGCATGTGCACAAGCGCGGGATTCCGGCGGGGGCGAAGATCATCGTCATCGGCGGACCGGCGATGCTGATCGGCCTCGGCGGCGGCGCGGCCTCGAGCATGGCCACCGGCACCAGCCACGAAGAGCTCGATTTCGCCTCGGTGCAGCGCTCCAACGCCGAGATGCAGCGGCGCTGCCAGGAGGTCATCGACCAGTGCTGGGCGCTGGGTGAGGACAATCCCATTCTTTCGGTCCACGACGTCGGCGCCGGCGGCCTGTCGAACGCGCTGCCGGAACTGGTGAACGGCGCCGGCCGCGGCGGCAAATTCGACCTGCGCGCGGTGCCGAACGACCAGCCCGGCATGTCGCCCATGGAAATCTGGTGCAACGAGGCGCAGGAGCGCTACGTGCTGGCGGTGGCGGAGCAGGAATTGGAAACCTTCCGCGCGCTGTGCGAGCGCGAGCGCTGCCCCTACGCCGTGGTCGGCGTGGCCACGCAGGAACAGCATTTGACGCTGGAAGACAGCCAGTTCGCCAAACAAGGCGAACGCCAGGCCAAGCCCATCGACATGGACCTTGCGGTGCTGCTCGGCAAGCCGCCGAAAATGCAGCGCGACGTGAAGCACGCGAAGCGCAAGCTGGAACGCTTCAAGACCAAGGGTCTGGATCTCAAGGACGCGGTGTACCGCGTGCTGCGGCTGCCCACGGTGGCCAACAAGACATTCCTTATCAGTATCGGCGACCGCACCGTATCGGGCTTGGTGTGCCGCGACCAGATGGTGGGGCCGTGGCAGGTGCCGGTGGCCGACGTCGCCGTCACCGCCAGCGGTTACGACGGTTACACCGGCGAGGCCATGGCCATGGGCGAGCGCACGCCGCTGGCCCTGATCAATGCCGCCGCCAGCGGGCGCATGGCCATCGGCGAGGCGCTCACCAACCTGGCCGCGGCGCGCATCCAGAAACTCCCGGACGTGAAACTC